>JBKJON010000148.1:0-6561 GCA_046595715.1 Marmoricola sp. | reverse complement strand
CGCAACGGCAGTCACGGTCGCTAGACTCAGCCTCGCCCTGCGCACCCCTCACTATCTCCCCGTGGGGTCGCCGGCAACAGGGTGGCGCGGCACTTCACAGACGAACCGGCGTCGCCTAGGTTCGTCGGTCTAGGGCAGTCCCTAGATCTCTCGGGAAGGAAATACACACATGCGACCCAGTCGTGTACTGGCCGTGTGTGGAACGACAGCCCTCGTGGCTGCAGCCCTGGCGGGACCCGCCGGAGCAGGCAGTGCGAGCGCAGAGATCGTCCACACCGGCAAGCAGGAGAACTACCTGGTGCTGACCTCGTCAGCCTCCGGCGCCGACGCCGTGGCGGCCCGTATCCGCTCGCAGGGAGCGACCGTGACCTCGGTCAACCAGGAGATCGGGATGGTCGTCGTACGCTCCGACGACGCCGACTTCCGAGACACCGCAGGCGCCGTCGAAGGCGTGGAAGGCGTGGCTGCGGACCGCGTGGTGGGCCGTGCGCCGGCACGCGACGTCTCGAGGATCGAGCGTGAGAACCTGCACGCCACCAAGGCCGGCCACGCCCCGGCCAGACGACAGGCAGCGCCCCAGGTCAAGAGCGCCGGCGACCCGCTCGACAACAACCTGTGGGGCATGCGGATGATCAACGCCGACCAGGCGCACACCCGCACGCTGGGGAACAAGCGGGTCAAGGTCGGGGTGATGGACACCGGTGTCCAGGCCGATGTCCCGGACCTGCACCCGAACTTCGACTACAGGGCGTCGCGCAACTTCACCACCGACATCGAGGCCATCGACGGCCCGTGCGAGGTCGCGACCTGCATCGACCCGGTCGGCACTGACGACGACGGTCACGGCACGCACGTCGCCGGCACCATCGCCGCCTCGATGAACGGCTTCGGCCTCAGCGGCGTCGCCCCGAAGGCCACGATCGTGGAGGTGCGCGCAGGTCAGGACAGCGGCTACTTCTTCGCCGCTCCCACGGTCAACGCGCTCACCTACTCCGGCGACGCCGGCCTGGACGTGGTGAACATGTCCTTCTACGTCGATCCGTGGCTCTACAACTGTCGCGGCGGTGCCCCGGAGGACACCACCGAGCAGGCCCAGGACCAGGACGTCATCATCGAGACGGTGATGCGAGCCGTGCGCTACGCCCACCGCAAGGGCGTGACCCTGGTCGCGGCGGCCGGCAACGCGCACAGCGACATGGCCAACCCGCTCACGGACGCGAGCAGCCCGGACTACGGCGAGGACCCGCACCCCCGCACGATCGACGACGACTCGTGCCTCAGCCTCCCGACCGAGGCCCCGCACGTCCTCGGCGTGACCGCTCTGGGTCCCTCGGCGCGCAAGGCCGACTTCTCCAACTGGTCGACCGAGCCCACCTCGGGTGAGGTCGAGCTCTCGGCGCCCGGTGGGTGGTACCGCGACGGGTTCGGGACCGCGTCGTACAAGACGAACGGCAACCTGATCCTCTCGACCTACCCGCTCAAGGCGCTCCAGGCGTCCGGTGAGGTCGACGCCGACGGCAACATCACACCTGCCGGGGTCGGCACCGGTGTCGTCAAGCAGTGCCAGACCAAGCCCGCCAGGGGGACCGTGGCCTGCGGCTACTTCGCATGGCTGCAGGGCACCTCGATGGCGTCTCCGCACGTCGCGGGGGTCGCGGCGCTGGCCGTCGGCGCCCACGGCAAGCAGCAGGGCAGGCACCACGGCGGGTATCACGGCGGGACCGGTTTCGGCATGGCACCGGACGCCGTGGCACGTCTCCTGGCGCGCACGGCGATAAACCACACCTGCCCCGCCGGGCGGTCGCAGGACTACCTCGAGGAGGGCCGCGACGCGACCTACACCGCACGTTGCGTGGGCTCGGCCCAGCGCAACGGGTTCTACGGCGAGGGCATCGTCAACGCCTGGGGGGCCGTCCGCTGAGCTGACCTGATCGCTCACCCTGCTTGCGTCGTACGTCCTGGTTGCTCTCGCGACCAGGACGTACGACGTTCTCCAGCCTTGTTCCCCAGCCTTGTTCAGCAGCTTGTTCATCAGCCTTGTTCAGCAGCCTCGGGGAGGCGGCGGATGCGGCACGTGACCACCACCACGTGACTGGGAACACCTGCTTGAAACTTGCACAGCCGTCCAGTGATCCACCAGTGTTGACTCATCAGCGGCCCTGACGCCGCGTCAGGCAGCAGCCCTGTCGGCCTTCACGGCCTGCGCCTCACCCAGGCGCCCCCCCACGCGTTCCCCCGTATTCGTTGCCCCACGCGCCGGCTCTCGGTGCGCCCGACGAGAGGTTCCCCCGTGTCCCTGTCCCTGATTCGTCCCACCGTCCCCCGAATCGGTCGTGTGGGCTCCGACGACGAGGTCCTGGAGCCCCGACCCCGGCTGGCCCTGCGTCGCCAGATCATGGCGGTCATGGTCCCCGCGTGGGCCGAGCCCGGGGAGGACATGACCGCCTACGCACGCGCTCCGCGCGACGTCGCTCGAGAGGCGGCTGAGAGCCTGACCAGTTACCTGAAGGGCGACGAGGTCGTCACCGCGACCGGCGACGGCCGTCTCGTGCTCCGGTTGCGGCACGAGGATCGCGACGCCCGCCCGGTCCGCCTGCAGGAGATGGCCTACCACGCCATCGAGGTCTTCGACGCCCTCGGCTTCCACGCCGGTGTGCTCGACCTCGGGGTGGGCTGGGCGCCGATCACCCGCAAGCACCCGCCGGACGTCGCGCTGGGGTACGCCGACGCGGCGGCCCGGGAGTCGGTGCGCCAGCGTGATCTCCAGCCGCTCCAGCTCGGGGCCGACGAAGGCTCCCGCTCGCCCAGGATCGGGCTGTGGTCCTTCAGCCACCAGATCCTCCTGGCCACAGTCGGCAGCGTCGTGCTCCCCTTCCTGGCTCTGGTCGCCGCCTATCTCTTCGGCGTCGACCTCTCCGACGGCCTCTACTGGGGGCTCGTCGGCACTCTGTCGGTCACGGCGCTGATGATCTGGGCCGAGTGCTTCCGCGCCCTGGAGCCGCCGGCCTTGCCCGCACCGCCGACGGGGCCTTCCCCTCGGGCCACCGCCGTGATCGCGGCCTACCTGCCCAACGAGGCTGACACGATCGTGGAGACCCTCGAGGTCTTCCTCGCCCACGAGTACGCCGGCGGGCTCCAGGTCGTGCTGGCCTACAACACCCCCGGACCGATGGCCGTCGAGCCACGGCTGGAGCTGATGGCCCAGACCCATCCCAACCTCGATGTGGTCAAGGTTCCGGACAGCACCTCCAAGGCGCAGAACGTCAACGCTGCCCTCCGGGTGGCCGAGGGGGAGTTCGTCGGCATCTTCGACGCCGACCACCACCCCGTCCCGGGCTCCTTCGACCGTGCCTGGCGATGGCTGGCCGAGGAGGCCGACGTGGTCCAGGGGCACTGCGTCATCCGCAACGGTTCCGACTCGTGGCTCACCCGCCTGGTGGCCGTCGAGTTCGAGCAGATCTACGCGGTCGCCCACCCGGGACGAGCGGGCCTGCACGACTTCGGGATCTTCGGCGGCTCGAACGGTTACTGGCGGGCCTCAGCCTTGGAGCGGATGCGCCTGCGCGGCTCGTTCCTGACCGAGGACATCGAGGCCTCGATGCGCGTGATCCAGGCCGGCGGACGGATCGTCAACGACCCCGGCCTGGTCAGCCACGAGCTGGCCCCCGACAACATGCGCTCCCTGTGGCGGCAACGGATGCGTTGGTCCCAGGGATGGTTCCAGGTCTCCTGTCGACACCTCGGGCCGGCGCTTGCTTCGCCGTACCTCTCGCTGCGCCAGAAGCTCGGCGTGGCCTACCTGCTGGGCTTCAGGGAGATCTACGTCTGGATCGCGATGCTGGCCTGGCCCCTGCTGGCCTTCCTGGTCTGGCGCGACGGCGGCATCGACTTCTCCTCGCCGATCTTCGCGCTGGTGACGTTGTTCGTCACGGTCTCCGGGCCGGTGCAGACCCTGGCTGCCTGGCGGCTGGCGACCCCCGAGCTCCGGCAGCACCCGCGCTGGTTCTGGGGCGCAGCAGTGGCGAACCTGCTCTTCTACACCGAGTTCAAGAACCTGATCGCCCGGGTCGCCCACCTCAAGCAGCTGCGCGGTGAGCACCAGTGGGTGGTCACGCCCAGAACGGCGTCGAGCACCGGAGCCACCCCTGCGAACCCTGCCCACCCTGCCGACCCGGAGGCTGCCGCGTGACTTCCCTGACCGAGACCCCGACGGCAGCCGACCGGCCCACGCCGTCGAACCCCTCCGCCCGGGGGCGTGCCCCCCGCGTCACCTACCCGCTCACCTGGCTCCGCGGGCTGGCCGCGCTGGCCGTGGTCACCTTCCATGCCTACCAGCACAACCGCAGCGGCCCCGAGAGCACCTGGCCGTGGTCCGGTGGAGCTCACCAGGCCATGCTCGGCACCGATCTGTTCGTCGAGATGTTCTTCGTGCTGTCCGGCTTCGTGCTGTGGCTTCCCATCGCGCGCGTGGCGCTGGACGGTCGAGTGGGTCGTCCGGGCTGGGTGCTGCTCTTCCGACGGGTGGCGCGGCTGGTGCCGCTGTACTACGCCGTCGTGCTCATCGTCTGGGCGCTGACCAACCCCTCACTGCCCGGGCACTGGCAGGACCTGCTCCTGCACCTGACCTTCACCCAGGTCTACAGCGACGAGTTCATCTTCTGGACCGACGGCCCCGCCTGGTCACTGGCGGTGGAGTTCCACTTCTACGTGCTGATGGCGCTGTCGGTGCCGCTCGTCCATGCCGGCGTACGACGGTTCGGCTCACGCCGTGCCCGGCTGGCGGTCGTGCTCGCCCTGCCGGCGCTGCTGGTCCTCACCGGCGTGACCTACCTCGCCTGGGCGACCGTCTGGTCGCCCGCGGCGCCGGACGACTGGTCGGTGCTGTTCTCTCCGCTCTCGCGGGCCGCCGACTTCGGCATCGGCACCGGACTGGCGGTCGTGGCCGCGGCCGGCGTACGACTGGGTCGCAACGCACGGGTCGCCGGGATGGTCCTCGGGCTGGGGCTGCTGGGCGTCCTCGTCGCGCAGCGCCCGTTCACCCTGGCCGGCGAGTGGTGGCATCCGGCGTACGCCCTCGCCATTGCGGTGGCCTTGACCTCGATCGTGCTGCACGACGGCCCCTGGCCGGCCGTGCTCGACGCCCGGGCCATGTCGTGGATCGGCGGGCTCGGCTACGGGATCTATCTGCTCCACGAGCCGGTGATGCGGTTCCTCGGCGGTGTCGGCCTGCTCCCTGAGGCACGACCGGGAGGGTGGTTCCTGGTGACGGCCGTGATCGTGACCGTGCCGTCGGTGCTGCTCGCCTGGCTCAGCTCGCGGACCATCGAACGAGCCGGACTACGGGTCGCCTCGACGATCGAGGGCGACGGTTCCCCGAAGGACTACTACGCGCATCTGGGCCCACCGCGCGAGCGCTGAGGGCGCCTGTCCTCGTCCGCACGTAGGGTTGGCCTGACATGAGCGCGCAGTTCCCCCTCCCCGGTCTTCCCACCGTCGAAGCGACCCCCGGTGCGGGTGACGAGGACCGTGAGAGCCAGTCCTCACGCCGGCGTCGCCCCACTCGCGAACAGCTCCTCGACGGGCTCAACGAGCCCCAGCGGGCGGCCGTGGTCCACGAGGGTGCGCCCCTGCTGGTGGTGGCCGGAGCCGGCTCCGGGAAGACCCGGGTGCTGACCCGGCGCATCGCCTGGTTGATCTCCGAGCGAGGCGCCCACCCGGGGTCGATCCTGGCCATCACGTTCACGAACAAGGCCGCCGCCGAGATGCGCGAGCGGGTCGAGGAGCTGGTCGGCGGTCGCGCCCGGATCATGTGGGTGAGCACCTTCCACTCCGCCTGCGTGCGCATCCTGCGCAAGGAGATCGACAAATTCGGCTTCAAGTCGAGCTTCACGATCTACGACGCCGCCGACTCCAAGCGGCTGATGACCCTGGTGTGCCGCGACCTCGACCTCGACGTCAAGCGCTTCCCCCCGCGCTCGATCCTCAACTGGGTCAGCAACGCCAAGAACGAGCTGCAGGACCACGAGGACGCCGCCAAGGACGCGCAGAACGGCCAGGAGGAGGTCTTCGCGTCGGCCTACGCGGAGTACCAGCGTCGTCTGCGCCAGGCCAACGCGCTCGACTTCGACGACCTGCTGATGATGACCGTGCACCTGTTCCGCGCCTTCCCCGCCGTGCGCGAGAACTGGCGCCGCCGGTTCCGGCACGTGCTGGTGGACGAGTACCAGGACACCAACCACGCGCAGTACGCCCTGATCCACGAGCTGTGCGCGGACAGCCTCGAGGAGCCGGTGACCCCGTTGCGCGACTACGCCGTGCCCGAGGACGCCGTGGTGCCGGCCGAGCTGATGGTGGTCGGTGACGCCGACCAGTCGATCTACGCCTTCCGGGGCGCGGACATCCGCAACATCCTCGACTTCGAGAACGACTATCCCGACGCCACCACGGTTCTGCTCGAGCAGAACTACCGCTCGACGCAGACGATCCTGACCGCCGCCAACACCGTCATCGCCAAGAACGCCGGGCGCAAGGACAAGCGGCTGTGGACCGACTCCGGGGACG
>JBKJON010000267.1:0-4203 GCA_046595715.1 Marmoricola sp. | reverse complement strand
GATGTCGAGGAGACGCTCCACGCCGAGGCAGTAGGTCATCTCGTTGTAGAACGGCGAGAGGTAGTCCATCCGGGTGCAGAAGGTGACGCCCTGCACCCAGGTGCGGTACTCCATGTTCTTCTCGATGCCGGTGTGCAGGTAGCCGATGCCGCAGCGGGCCTCGGTCACCGTCTCGCCCTCGAGCTCCAGGATCAGGCGGAGCACCCCGTGCGTCGAGGGGTGCTGCGGGCCCATGTTCACGACGACCTTGTTGTCGTGCTCGTCGTTGATCCCGGAGACCACGGAGTCCCAGTCCTGGCCGGTCACGGTGAAGACCCGGCCCTGGCTGGTCTCGGACTGCGGGGCGTAGGCGTCGTTCTCGTTGGTGGTGGTCATGTCAGTTGTAGCTCCTCCGCTGGTCCGGCGGTGGAATCGTGCCGCCCTTGTACTCCACCGGGATGCCACCGAGTGGGTAGTCCTTGCGCTGGGGGTGGCCGGGCCAGTCGTCAGGCATCTGGATGCGGGTGAGCGCCGGGTGGCCGTCGAAGACGACGCCGAAGAAGTCGAAGACCTCGCGCTCGTGCCAGTCGGCGGTGGGGTAGGTCGCCACGACCGACGGGACGTGCGGGTCGGCGTCCGGAGCGGTGACCTCGACGCGGATCCGCCGGTTGTGGGTCATCGAGAGCAGGTGGTAGACGACGTGCAGCTCACGGCCGGCGTCGTCGGGGTAGTGCACACCGCTGGCCCCCGAGAGCAGCTCGAAGCGCAGCAGCTCGTCGTCGCGCAGGACCCTGGCCATCGCCGGCAGGTCCTCGCGGCGGACGAAGAAGGTGATCTCGCCGCGGTGGACGACGACCTTCTCGACGCCCGCCTCGATCCCGGCGGCCCGTGCCGCGTCGAACAGTGCGGTGGCCACGTCGTCCATCCACCCGCCGTACGGCGGCCCTGAGGAGCCGGGCATCTCGACGGGGCGGGTGAGGCCGCCGTACCCGGAGGTGTCGCCGGTGCCGTCGATGCCGAACATCCCCTGGCGGCGGCCGATCTGCTCGCCGGTGCCGTCCTGGGGGACGTTCTCCGGCATCTTGTTTGTGGCATCGACGTCGGTGCCGGTCGTGGGCTCGTCCACCATCAGCGCATCAGGCCCTTCATCTGCCCCGTCGGCAGCGCGCTGAGACCGGCGGCCTCGGTCTCCTCGATCTCGGCGAGGCGGTTCACACCCAGCTTGGTGTGCTGGATCTGGTCGTGCAGCTTGAGGATGGCGTCGATCAGCATCTCGGGCCTGGGCGGGCAGCCAGGGAGGTACATGTCCACGGGGACGACGTGGTCGACCCCCTGGACGATCGCGTAGTTGTTGAACATGCCACCGGAGCTGGCGCACACGCCCATGGCGAGCACCCACTTGGGCTCGGCCATCTGGTCGTAGATCTGGCGCAGGACGGGGGCCATCTTGTTGCTCACGCGACCGGCCACGATCATCAGGTCGGCCTGGCGTGGGCTGGCGCGGAAGACCTCCATGCCCAAGCGAGCGAGGTCGTACTTCGGACCGCCCGACGTCATCATCTCGATGGCGCAGCAGGCCAGGCCGAAGGTGGCCGGCCAGAACGACGCCTTGCGCATGTAGCCCGCGACGCCCTCGACGGTGGTGAGGAGCACACCGGAGGGGAGCTGCTCTTCGATACCCATGACTACTTCACTCCCTGCTTGTCGGTGGGGGTCCAGGACGAACGCACGGTCAGTCCCACTCGAGGCCCCCACGGCGCCAGACGTACACGTAGGCGACGAAGACCGGAACGATGAACAGCACCATCTCGATGAGCCCGAAGAGCTCCATCTGGTCGAAGGCGACAGCGATCGGGTAGAGGAACACGATCTCGATGTCGAAGACGATGAACATCATGGCGGTGATGTAGTAGCGGACCGGGAACCGGCCGCCACCCACCGGCTGGGGGGTGGGCTCGATCCCGCACTCGTAGGAGTCGAGCTTGGCCCGGTTGTAGCGCTTCGGGCCGGTCAGCGAGCTGACCCCCACCGAGAAGATCGCGAATCCCGCCGCGAGGATCATGAGTGCCAAGACCGGCGTGTACAGCTCCATGGTCCTCCTCGATCAGCAGCGTGTTCGTGAACATGTGAATGTCTTCACGAACTTGCGACGGAGTCAGCATAGAGGTCTGGCTCACATCGCGCGAACACCACCCCACCACCTCCGACGCGCCTCTGACCAGCGGATTTAGGGCATGTCGGTGTTGGTTATTTGGTGGGTTGGGGGGTGCAGGTTTCCCCGGGGGCGATTGGTCCGACCCGGATGAACAGGCTCGACACCACCGTCCATGGCGTACGCCGCCCGACTGGCCGCGGGCCCCTCAGGCGGTCGCCCGGTGCATCGCCACGATGCCGCCGGTGAGGTTGCGCCACTCGGGGTGGCCCCATCCGGCCGCCCCGATGCGCGCGGCCAGCCCCTCCTGGTCGGGCCAGGCGCGGATCGTGTCGGCGAGGTAGACGTAGGCGTCGGGGCTGGAGGAGACGGCGCGCGCGATCGAGGGCAGCGCCTTCATCAGGTACTCGAGGTAGACGGTGCGGAACGGCGCGAACGTCGGCGAGCTGAACTCGCAGACCACCAGCCGGCCGCCGGGACGGGTGACGCGAAGCATCTCGCGCAGGCCGGCGTCGGGGTCGACGATGTTGCGCAGGCCGAACGAGATCGTCACCGCGTCGAAGGTGTCGTCGGCGAAGGGGAGCTGCGTGCCGTCGCCGGCCGTGAACGGCAGGTGCGGGAGGTTCTTCTTGCCGACCTGGAGCATGCCGACCGAGAAGTCGCAGGGCACGACGGTGGCGCCACGGTCGCGGAACGGTTGCGACGACGTACCGGTGCCGGCCGCCAGGTCGAGCACCTTCTCCCCCGGCCTCGGGTCGACGGCCTCGAGCACCTGACGGCGCCACCGGCGGTCCTGTCCCAGCGAGAGCACGTCGTTGGTGAGGTCGTAGCGCCGCGCGACGTCGTCGAACATCGCTCGCACCTCGGCTGGCTTCTTGTCCAGGTCGGCGCGGGTCATCGGAGCACCCCGGGCGGTGCGGGAGGGGCGAGCAGCGTCGTGGGGTGAGGGGTCACGGGCGCCAGCCTATGCAGGGGCTCGCGACCCACAGCGATCGGTCAGAACCGAATCGGCCCGCGGTGCGTCGTACCTCGTGAACAACCCGAACAGGTGAGGATGTGCGACATGGGTGCTGGAGTGAACCGAGTGGCCACTGTGGCCATGGTGACGGGCGTGCTGGTGGGCACCTCGGTGCTGGGGTACGGCGTGGCCCGCGCGTCGGCGGGTCAGCCCCTCCTGCCGCTGCACAGCGCGACGGCGGCGCCCGCCCCGACCCCGGAACCCCTGGCCTCCCCCGCTTCGGACCCCGCTGTGGAGCCAGGCGCCGAGCCCTCGAGCACCCCGACGAGCAGGCCGACTCGGACCCCGGCCCCCCGCCAGGTGACCGCCCCGCTTCCCCCCGAACGTCCGCGCGCCATCCCGGAACCCGGTCCGAGGATCCTCGGCCCCGGTGACCAGGGCACGAAGGTGCGCGACCTCCAGGCCCGGCTGCGCCAGATCGCCTGGTTCTCCGGCAACGTCACCGACGACTACGGCACCAGCACCACCGCCGCGGTGAAGGGGTTCCAGGACAAGCGTGGGATCGCAGTGACCGGGTACGTCGACCAGCGCACCGTGGACCGCCTGAACGAGATGACCCGGACCCCCACCGCCGACGAGCTCGCCAACCGGCTCCCGGGCAGCGCCTCCACCAAGGCTGCGCTCGACCAGCGGTGCCTGACCGGGCACGCGATGTGCATCGACAAGTCCAGCAGCACGATCCGCTGGGTGGTCGACGGCCAGGTGCTCCGGACGATGGCGGTGCGCTTCGGTGCGTCGTACACCCCCACCCGGGAGGGCCTGTTCCACGTCGGCTGGAAGTCGCGTGACCACATCTCCAAGCTCTACGACTCCGCCATGCCGTTCGCGATGTTCTTCTCGGGCGGCCAAGCCGTGCACTACTCCTCGGACTTCGCCGCTCGCGGGTACGCCGGCGCCTCCCACGGCTGCGTGAACGTCCGCGACCGCGCGGGGATCGAGTGGCTCTTCGACCAGGCGGCGATCGGTGACAAGGTCGTCATCTACTGGTCCTGAGCGCTCCGGCGTGGTCGCGCCCCAGGCCCCGGGATAGTCCGAGACGATTCCGTCGTAAGAG
>JBKJON010000088.1:0-8845 GCA_046595715.1 Marmoricola sp. | reverse complement strand
GGGTCGACCGGTACGGACGGCGTGCCTGCGACATCTTGACGGCTCCATCACTTTGGAGTAACTCTAGGTGTAATAGATACATGAACAGTGTAGCTGAAAGGGAGAGTCATGCGGACGCTCATCGTGGGATCCGGCCCGACCGGGCTCCTTCTCGGCGCTGCCCTTGCACGACGTGGTCATCAGGTCACCTCTGTGGACCGTGACCCCGGCCCAAGGGGAGACGCCTGGGCCCGTCGTGGCGTCATGCAGTTCGAGCATGCGCACGGCTTCCGGCCACAGGTGCCGATGACTCTCCAGGCGGAATGGCCGGAGGCCAACGACTGCTGGCGGTCCCTCGGCGCCCGACCCGTCGAGGTCTCGGACCCCGCCGGGTCTCGTCAGGTGCTGGGGATGCTCTCGCGTCGGTCGACCTTCGAACGTGCGCTTCGCCTCGCCGCCGAGAAGCAGCCGGGGCTCGCCCTGGGCACCGGCCATGTCGACGAACTCGTTCTCGACGGCGGACGAGTCCGCGGCGCCCGGATCGACGGGTCCGTCGTCGAGGCTGACCTCGTCGTGGACGCCTCGGGTCGAGCAGGGCGCCTCGGCAGGTCGAGGGCGCAGGACGCCAACCCCGAGCTCGTCGGCGACTGCGGCCTCGCGTACGTCGACCGGACCTACCGGCTGCGCGCCGGAGCAGAGCCGGGGCCGCTGGTGAGCCCGATTGCCTACCTCGCCGACTTCGACGGCTACCAGTGCCTGGTCTTCCTGCACGAGTCCGGCCACTTCTCGGTGGTGCTCGTGCGCCCCACCGCCGACGCTGCACTCAAGGCACTGCGCTTCGAGGCCGCCTTCGACGCCGCGTGCCACGCCATTCCGGCGCTCGCCGATTGGACCGACCCAGGCCGCGCACACCCCACCTCGGAGGTGCTCGCCAGCGGGGCGCTACGCAACGTCTACCGCCCACAGGCCGAAACACCGGGACTGGTCGCAGTAGGGGACTCGGTGGCGACCACGACCCCGACCCGAGGACGCGGGATCGCCATGGCCTACATGCAGGTGACCGCATTCCTCGGCCTCCTCGACGACGGCGCAGACCCCTCCACCGTGGCCGAACCGTTCGGCGCCTGGTGCGACCGCGACATCGAACCCTGGGTGGCCGACCACATAGCGATCGACGGCGGGATGGTCAGGCGCTGGGAGGGCGAGGACCTCGACCTGAACATCCCGCTGACCTCCGACCTCATCGCCGCGGCGGTCGAAGCCGACCCCCGGATCGGCCAGCACGCCGCGGGCTACTTCGCGATGACTGCGCTGCCCGAGTCGCTCAGAGCGGCCGAGCCACTGGCACGGGCGGTCTACCAGGATGGCTGGCGACCGGCGTACGCACCCGGACCGACGCGCGACGAACTCGTCGACGTCATGTGCAGGGCACTGCCAGCGGAGTGACCGTGATCCACGAAAGCCAGCCATACCGTCGCCCTGGACGGTGCGGTAGTTCGACGACGTTGCAGAGAGCCCCTCTACAGCCGTCCCGTTACGCCGATCCCGCGTGGGCACGCGAACCGTGCTGAGCTACCGATCGAGAGCTCTGGTCGGTCTGCTATCGGTTGACCTCCCCGCGTCACCGAGTGACGGTGGATTCCATCAGGTAGCCGTCGAGGACCCCTTGGAGGCTGACGCGGTCCGCGGGGGAGGCGTCACGCAGAATGACCTCGACCTGCAGTCCGCGCAGGCCACTACCGCCGCCCGAGGCAGTCACCGAGCCGCTGAGCCCAGCCTCGTCGAGCAGGCTTCGGACCACCTGCTCGACGGCGTCCTGGCGCAGGCTGGGCTTGAAGATCTTGCCGACGGCGGTGACCGGCACCTGGGGCACGACGTGTACCTCCCGAGGCCACGCGGGGCGCTCGCTGATCTCCTGCTCGGCGAAGAGACGCAGGTCGACCTCGGAGACCTCGCTCCCAGCCCTCAGCTCCACGTAGCAGACCGGCAGCTCCCCGGCGTAGGCGTCAGGCTGCCCCACGGCGGCTGCCAGCACGACGTCGGGGTGGCGTTGCAGAGCGCTCTCGATCATCTGTGGGTCGATGTTGTGACCGCTGCGGATGATCAGGTCCTTGGAGCGTCCCTCGAGGACCAGGCGCCCCTCGTGGTCGAGGCGGCCCAGGTCACCGGTGATCAGACGTCCGTCCTGGAACGTACCCGCCCCCTGCGCCGGGTCGCGGTAGCCGGGCGAGACCGTGGGGCCGCCGATCGTGACGACGCCGAGCTCGCCCTGGTCACAGGCATCTCCCAGCCCGCCGTCCTCGCCGAGGCGCCGACACTCGATGTGCGTGTAGGGGAAGCGCAGGCCCACCGAACCGGCGCCGCCGCTTCCGCGGACGGGGTTGCACGAGATCAGTCCCGAGGCCTCGGTCATGCCGTAGATCTCCTTCACCGGCAGCCCGGTCATCTGCTCGAACCGCTCACGCACGGCCGGCGGCAGTGGCGAGGCGCCGGTGAGGGCCATCCGGAGCCGGTGCAGATCCGTGCCGTCGGTCGGGACCTCGGCGAGGGCACCGAGTGAGGTCGGCACACCGCCGGCGACCGTGACGCCGTACTTCTCGCACATACGCCAGTACCGCTCGACCATCATCGGGTTGCGCAGCCCGCCGGGTGAGAGGAGGAGCAGCTCCGAGCCGCTGAGGAAGGTGCTGATGCCCATCAGGATCGTGCCGGCGACGTGGAACATCGGCAGAGTGCCGGTGACGACGTCTTCGGGACGGAGGTCGAGAAGGGCCGCGCAGCCGTACGCCGCCACGAGCTGGCCCCGGTGGGTGTGCGCGGCCAGCTTGGGCACCCCGGTCGTGCCGCCGGTGTGGAAGTAGGCTGCGACCTCGTCGCCGGTCTCGGGTGGCGGAGCGAGCAGCCGGTCGCCGGGCTGCTCCGCGATCGCGGTCAGCTCGACGACACCCTCGACACCGGGGGTGCCCGGAGGGGCCACCCGCACCAGGGTCAGCCCGTGCACCCGGCGCCGGAGCTCGACCGCCTTCTCCCAGATGTCCAGGACGGGGTGCGGACCGAGCGCGACCAGGATCGTGGCCCCGCTTTCCTCCAACAGCGCCTCGAGGTCGTCGGGCTGGAGCAGGAAGTTCAGCGGTACGGCGTACCCGGCGGTCTCGGCGCCCCAGAGCACGGCGTGCGTCTCGACCAGCGTCGGCAGGAGGTAGGCGACGCCGGGACGCTCACTGCCGAGGCTGGTGAACAGGTTCGCGGTGCGGGTCACCAGACCCAGCAGCTCCACGAAGGAGACCCGCCGAGGATCCTCGTCGTCGTCGCCGGTCATCACCATCGTGAGCGCGGTGTGATCCCCGTGCTCTGCGGCCACCCCCACCAACACGTCGTATACCGATCGCTGCGGGATCCGCTCATCGAGCGAGACCTCGGTCTCGAACCGCTCGATGTCGGCGAGGGTGGTCAGGGGATGCTCGAGCCAAGCCGCCATGAGACTCCTTCGTCAGCCGAGACGGCGAAACCGCTTCCGTTCGGTCTATCGCTCTACTGAGTGCGCGTCAACCACGGACGACCGCGGTCCGACGCGGGTCGCGTGACCGACCGGATCGTGGCAACTGGACGTCCCGCAAGGCGATCGGCACGCGGAGCGCGCCACACAGGCGGATCCTCGCGCGGGTTGGGCGGCTGCGGTCATGCTAGGTGAGGGCGCGCAGGCACCACCAGCGGTGGGCCCAGGACTTGTCGTGCGCGGTCGTATGAGCCACGCTGGTGGCTTCTCCGCGATCGCGATCGCGGGCCAGTTCCAGAACCTTCGATCGACCCTGTGGAGGCGAGCCATGTCCCGGAAGCCAAGGTCCCTCCGAGCCAACACCGCCCAGGCCGAGGCAGCGCCGGCAGGCAGCGTCGCCACCGGGAGCACCGTTGTCGTCGGCAGCGTCGCCACTGCGCAGAGCACGGCCGTTGTCGGCAGCGCCGGTACCGTCGCATCGGCCGGAGTCGTCGGCGCCGCGGCCACCATTGCAAGCGCCGGCGTCGGCATGAGCGCGGGCGTCGTCGGCAGCGCCGGGGTGGTCGGCAGCGCCGGGGTCGCCCTGAGCGCTGTCGTGGTCGGCAGTGCCGGCATCCTTGCCGGCCTTGCCAACGTCGGCTGTACGGCGTGCGTGGCCTGCGTCGGTTGCGTGGGTTGCGTCGGGTGCGTGGCCTGCGTCGGCTGCGTCGGGCTGCGGGGCGCCGTCGGTGCCGTCGGGGTGCACCGCCTGGCCTGACGCGCCTCGCGATGCGCCGTCGGACAGAAGGCGTCAACCTCGTCAGTTCTTGGCGACGCCCATGCGGACCGCGCAGGCCCTGCTCCGGCCGCGGGGGGACATCGTCAGTCGCGCGGGCTGGGCGAGCCGAGCCCGGCTTCGGCTCGGCGACGTCGGTGAAGGTGGCGGTGCCGGTACGCCGCCTCGCTCCGCGCCCCCGGCGAAGCGGCCACTCACCACGATCCTCCGGCCTCAAGCCGTCCCGGATGAGGAACGGCGACCGGCGAAGAGCTGATGACCGCCCGGCGGCTGCTGCTGGAACGACTTGTGCCCCGAATGCCGATCGCTGACGGATCTGTTCCCGTTGGGCGCTCCCCGACAGCTACCGGGTAGGCGGAGGGGCCAGACAGATTCGGATGAGGCGGTCCGTCTGGACGACGACGCCAACTTCAGGGCGCCCCGGCAAGCCTGGAGTAGCGAGTGTGCTGCATACCGCGGACCATGCGGATCTCCCGCACCCCGTCCTCGACCTGGGTCGTCCCGTCGGCAACGAAGCCGCGCTTGCGGTAGAACGCCTGTGCGCGAGGGTTCGGGTCGGCTACCCACAGCGCGGCCGACTCCGCGGGATCGAGGACCGCCTCCAGCAGCACCGGCCCAGCACCCGTGCCGTGATCGGCTGCATACACATAGAGCACATAGAGCTGTCTCGCACACGCCGCCCCGGCGTCAAAGGGTGGGCCTGACATGGCGATCCCGACCAGCTGGCCATCCCGATCGGCGACAGCCACGCGGTCATCTCGATAGCGCTCGTCGGTCAACGCAGCAGTCCAGAACCGCTCACGAGCAGCCGGGCGGCCTGGGTCGTCGAGCACTGCGTCCGACATGAGTCCCCGATACGTCTCCTGCCAGCACTGCACATTCACGCGCGCCATCTGCGCGACGTCCTCGACCTGAGCCGGGCGAACAATCAGCGAGGAACTCACCACCGAATCGTAGGCCGCCAACCCGCAGCGGACTCGTGGACGCGATGCCGCATGAGGATCGACTACCGGCAGAGTCCAGGTCGCGCAGCGGTCCGCGGACAGGTGACGGAGCAGGGCACTCCACGAGGTGTCTCCGGACCTGCCGGTGGCAGCACGTTGTGCGGCCGCTCCAACTTGCGGGGGGAACTCAGCGACCGCCAGCACGACCGAGGAATCACGGAAGCTCAGGCCGTCTCCCAGAGTCCGATCAAGTTGCCCTCGGTGTCGGTGAAGTAGCCGGTGAAGCCCATGTCCCCGACAGGCATCCTCTCGGTCACGGTCTCTCCGCCGGCCTCCTCGACCTTGCGCAGCGCTTCATCGACGCTCGGTACGTCGATGACGAGATTCGGCGCCTTGCCCGGGAACTCCGTGCTGCGCTCGAACATCCCCCCGTTGATGAAGCCTGGCTCGGTCGGGCCCTGCTCGGGATCGCTCGGGCCGGTCATCACCATCGTGTAGCTCATGCCCGGGATGGGGACCATTTGCCAGCCGAACGTCTCGCCGTAGAACCCCCGGGCCCGGTCGCCATCGTCGAACGGGATCTCGAAGTGCACAACCTTGCCAGACATGCTGCCTCCCTCGGAAAGGTCTCGATGTCTCAGTACACTGCGGCTCTCACGCGCAGGTCAACGGGTGTGGCGCCCTCGAGCTTCCGTCACCCCCGCAGGGGGAAATTCCCAGACCGACGCCGTCAGTGGATCGGCGGATTGGTGTTCTCGTTGGTCGCCCCCTGCCACGGCGAGTGCGGATCGCAGAAGTAGATGGCGATCTCGGCCGCGACCTGAACCTGTTCCCAGTCCCGCATCTTCACGCCCTGGTCTCAGGTCAGCGAGCCTCGCAGCTGAGTGGACTTCGTGAATGGTTCGACGAGCCAGGTTTCGCTGGTCCTCGCGAGCCGGCCGAGCTACTTCGCCGAGCCGGGCCAGATCGGTTTCACGGTTGGGGCACGGCGGCAAGCACTTTCGCGAGCGGGTCGAGGCTACTTGCACTAGTGGAAAGCTCGGTGGATACTTGCCATTATGGAAACTTCAGGAAGTCGTCCTACGCCCGACGAGGCCGCAGCGGCGTTGCTCGACGCCGGCTCTGCCCGGGATCAGCTCTCGGACCGGCTGACGCTACCGTCCTGGTTCCACACGTCGATTGGCCTGGCGGTCGTCGTCCAGACCGCCACCCTGGCTGTTGGAGTGGCCGACCAGAGCTCGGCAGGGATCGGCCTGGCGGTGGCCGGCCTGGTCCCGTTCGTGCTCGTAGCGGTGGCCCAGCTCGTCCGCTTCCGAAGGCTGAACGGTGTCTGGGTCGGCGGCCTGGCAAGCAGGGTGGTCTTCGGGAGCGATGCGGCGGCATCGACGGTGCACTTCCTGGCCATGGGCGCCGCGATCTGGGCTGCCTTCGAGGAGCGCTGGTGGCTCGTTGGCCTGTGCTCGATCGCGGGTGGGGTGGGTTACGCATTCTGCGGCGTCCGCTGGATGCGGTCCTACCGCGGTGACCCGGCGGCCCACAGCAGGGGTGAGTCGGTCCTCCTGCTGGTCGCCCTGGGCGTTCCGCTGTTCGCCGGAGCCGTGGTGCTGCTGGTGGGCGCACGCTGATGGCGGAGCTGGACCGGCATCTCCTAGCCCCGGCCCGGCTCAGGCTGACGACGATGCTGACTGCTGCCTCCGAGGTCGAGTTTGCGGTCCTTCGTGACAGCCTGGGCGTGAGCGACTCCGTGCTCTCCAAGCATGTCGCCACGCTCGCCGACGCGGGGTACGTGCGCAGCCGCAAGGGCACCCGCGAGGGCCGACGCACGACCTGGGTGGCGCTCTCCCCGACCGGCCGGAAGGTGCTCCGTGACCACGTCGCAGTGCTGCGCGAGATCATCGACGGCGTCGACGATCCTGACCACGGAACCGCTTGAAGTCCTTCACTAACTGAGCAGCCGTCGAGGTCCTCGGCGGCAGTCCGGTCGCGATCGGGTCGTACACCCGCGAGATCGGGCTCCTCCAAGCCATCCGCTGGCGGGCGCCCGGAGGCGGATCGCGTTTCGGAACCCTCCGTGGGCAGCGTGGCGATGCTCGAGTACCCGCCGCCTGTGCGCCTCCGATCGCGATCTTGACGCTCTGCACCAACGAGATTGACGGTTTTCTGCAGTTCCGCAGCCTCGACACCGGGCGGCTAGGCTGCCTCCGTGGGAGCGGCCGCGCCAGTGAACCTGGCCGAGATGATCGCGTCGCTCTCGTTGGCGACCGACCTCGGACTGGGACTGCCCGAGGAGCACGTGCTCCGGCAGACCGTGATCGGCAGTCGACTGGCCGGACTGGCCGGGCTCGACCCGGACGAGCAGGCGGCGACCTTCTACGTCTCGCTGCTGGCATGGGTCGGGTGCATCGCGGACTCGCACGAGCTGGCGCACTGGTTCGGGGACGACCGGCAGATCCGCGTCGACAGCTACCAAGTCGACAAGGTGGGGCTGCCGATGATGCGGATGATGCTGAGCCACGTCGGCGCCGGGTCCGGGCCGGTACGCCGGATGACCATCCTCGGTCGCTTCCTCGGCGGTGGGTTCCGTGACGCCGTCAACGGGTTCGTCACGCACTGCCAGACCACCGGGAACATCGCAGAGCGCCTCGGTCTCGACGACCGCGTCCGCCGAGGCCTTCCCCAGGCCTTCGAACGTTGGGACGGCAAAGGCGTACCCGGGACCCATCGCGGCGACCAGATCGAACAGGCGATGCGGATCGTGCAGATTGCCGACGACACCGAGGCCTTCTGTCGACTCGGCGGGCAGTCGGCGGCCGTGGAGATGCTGTTGTCCCGGCGTGGGACCGAGTTCGACCCGGAGCTGGTGGACCTTCTCATCGCCCATGCCGACGAGGTTCTCGGCGACCTCGACAGCGTGGATGCGTGGGCGTTGGCGATCGACGGCTGCCGACCGCTCGACCGGACCTTGGACGATGCCGAGCTGGAGTCCGCGCTGGAGATCCTGGCCGACTACGGAGACCTGAAGTCGCCCTGGTACCTGGGCCACTCACGCGCCGTCTCAGATCTGGCGGCCCGGACGGCTGCAACAGCCGGTCTGCCACCGGAGGACGTGATCCTGGTACGTCGCGCCGCCCTCGTTCATCGACTCGGCGCTGTCGGCGTCTCCACCGGCATCTGGAACAAGCCGCCGCCGTACTCGTCCTCCGAGGTCGAACGCCTCCGCACGGTCCCCTACCTGACCGAGCGGACCCTGTCCCGGCAGCCCGAGCTCGCCCGTCTCGGTGCCGTCGCCGGTATGTGCCACGAACGGATGGACGGCAGCGGCTATCCGCGCGGACTCTCCGGCGCCGCGGTCCCGGTCCCGGCACGGGTCCTCGCTGCGGCCGACTATTACCAGTCCCTCGCCGAGGACCGTCCCGGGCGGGTCGCGCTCGACGAGGCATCCCGCGCCGACGCCTGTGCGGCCGAAGTCGACGCCGGCCGTCTCGACGGCGCGGCCGTGCACGCGGTGTTGGAAGCTTCCGGGCACAAGGTACGGCGCCGCGTACGCCAGGTGGCCGGGCTCACCGCCCGCGAGCTGGAGGTCCTGGAGCTCCTGGTCCGCGGTCTCTCGAACAAGGAGATCGCCGCCCGGCTCACGGTGTCGTCGCGGAC
>JBKJON010000566.1:0-7173 GCA_046595715.1 Marmoricola sp. | reverse complement strand
TCTTGTCACCGCCTGTCGGCGCACTGGCTGCGCTCCCTCGTACGCAGGGGTACGCCCCGAGGCCGGTGGGATCAGTTACGCGGGAGCGCTGGACGGACCGGACAGCGAGCAGTGGGTCGCCGCGTACGACGCCGAGACTTTGAGGCCGAAGAGTCGGTCAAGGACTGACGAGCGCGGCTACGGTTCCTCGAGGTGGTGGTCAACGGCCCGAAGAACTGGTCGCTGGCCGCGACGCTGCGCCCTGAGATTGCCGCCGCCTACGACGCGGCCCTGGACAAGGTGACGACCGAGATCATCGGCTGGCTCGCCGACCACGCCACCAACGGGGTCGGGCCGAGGGGCCGACAGGTCCCGGTTCCGGTGGAGAAGCTCAAGGCCGCCGTCGTGCGGCACTACACCTCCCGTGCCGGTGACTCGCACCTGCACCTGCAGATCAACGCACGCGTCTTCGCCGCGGGTGGGCCTGCTGCTGACCATCGGAGGCGCAACGTCGTCCCTCTTCACGTTTCGGCGTACGCATCGATAACTCGGTCGACCCAACGTCCGCATCTACCGCGACCCGCTCGGGCAGTCGCCTGGCTGACTTGACTGCCGAAGTCGACTTGGACGTGCGGCTGCTCGCCAGGCGCCCATCCCCGGTGTCGGTTCAGGAGGACCCAGAGACCGATGATTTCTTGATGACAACGACGATGACCTAACGCACGACCGCGATTCCGTCGATGTGCGCGGGCGTCCTGCCGAGGCTGACTAGTTTCACGTTGCCGCTGAATCCTCCTGCGACCGGCAAGAAGACCAGCGCGTTGCGGGTGATGGGCGAGCGGAAGTTGATTCGTCCGATGCGCCGGAGCCCTGCGTACACGTCGGCATTGCCCAGGTTGGGGCCACGACGGATCCAGACGCCCACGGTCCGGCCGGTCTGGGCACTGAGGGTCGCAGTCGAGCCCTTCTTTACGAGTCGCAGGTATCCCCCGCCGATGCCCCCGCTGGCTGTCACTGATTGGGTGCGACCAGTCGTGGCGAACTCGCGGTCGTCAACAGGAGCCGTCGTGCATCGTGCGGTCGACCACGCCGAGAGGTTGCCAGCGGCATCCCGTGCACGGGAGCGCACACAGATCGCAGAGCCCGGCTGCTGGGCCCCGGCGGTGAACCGTGCGCTGGGGCGGGCGTTGACCACGCGGGTCCAGGCGCCGAGGCGGCGGTTCCGGGGCGCGAGGGCCATGTCGACGTCGTAGGACGCCACCCGGTCGTTGTCGGTGGCCTCCGCGGTGTGGCTGACATTGGCGCGCAGCACCGTGGGGTACGCGACGCTGCCGGAGGTCGAGGTGATTCGGGGAGCCACGCCGTCGACGTACTGGCACACGGGACCGCTCCAGGCGCTCGTGTTGCCAGCAGCATCTCGGGCGCGGGAGGAGAAGCAGGCGCCGGAGCCCGGCTCGATGCTGGCCGTGACCGAGCCATTGGGTAGTCCCTGCCAGGGCGTCGGTGCTGTCCAGTTCTTGGCCGTCCGATCGCCGTGTCGGACGTCGTAGGAGGCGATGCTCTCGGCACCGGGTAGTCCCGAGGACGGATCCGCATACGTCCAGGTGAGGGCAACGCTGCGGGTGGTGGTCGATGCCACGGCGGCTGGAATCGACGGGGGGCTCTGGAGAACGGGTGCACCACCGTCGACGTACTGGCAGACCGACTGGCTCCACGGGCTCAGGCGGCCCACAGCGTCGCGCGCCCGGGCGGACAAGCAGGTTCCAGTGCCGGGAGCGATCGAAGTCGTCACCGAGGCAGTGCTCAGCCCCTGCCATGCCTCAGGAAGCGTCCAGGTGGCGCCCGTCCGGTCACCACGCCGGATGTCGAACGACGTCGCCTCCGCATAGGACCAAGAGAGCGAGAGCGCGCGGGTTGAGGTGGACGACACCGCGGCCGGAACTTGTGGGGAGCCCGTCAGATGCGGCCCTCGCACGTCGGTCATCCAGTCGAGTGAGACGCGCCGCACTTGAGAGGCGGGATCGGCGTAGACGAGCTCCGGGGCTGCGTTGTCGTTGACCGCTAGAGCGCGCACCGGCCCATAGGTCCGTGATTGCTGGGTCGCCAGCTCGGTCACCTCGACGTAGACAGGGCTAGACGGAGCCGAGTCCGCGACGAAGCTCGACGCGACGAATCCACCGCCGAGGACCGCACCGCGCGCCTCTGCCGGAAGCGTGTGGGCCGGTAGGTCGCCTCGTAGGTCGACCGCCAGCGTCTGGTTCCCGCACCTGACCACCGCCCAGCCACTGCGTATGTCCCGCACCTGGCCATTGGCGCAGGCGGCCGGGAGCTGTGCCTGTTCGGGCGGGTCCAACCCTGCCAGGTCGGTGCTCTGCATCGTGGCGGCAGAGTTGGGCGGCGACCAGATCCGAGTGCCGTCGATCAGACGCAGTTCGTACCCGGGGTATGACGCCACCACGACGCCGGTGCGGACGTCCGAAACCTCCACGAGACCACCAGAGGGCCGGTAGTCCAACCGTTCAACGTACTTCCCGCCGTGTCCGAGGAACGCAGTGGTGCCGAGGATGTCTCGAGAGCCGCCCGGCCACATCAACCGGAAGCGACTCGCGGTGCGGTTGACCTCGTCGTTCTCCGTCATCGCGACGTCACCGGCGTAGCTGACCCTCTTGTCGTGGTCGTTGTTCGTGAACCCGGGACCGGCGTACGCCGGAGACCACGCCTGCGACCCGTCGGCGGGAATCGACCAGACCCCATCGCGGCGCGCCCAGGACGCGACCACCCGCTCACCGGAGAACCCGAGGCCGAGGGAGCGCTCTCGGACATCGGGCAGATCGGTAAGGGGCACAACGGTGCTGCCGGTCCCCGTCGCGACCGCGATCCGACCACCGGGGGTGTCGGCCAGGACGAGTGCGGTCCGTCCGTCGGTCAGGGGAACGGCCTGGAAGACGTCGTCCGCCACCGGAGCCCCGAAATCTCCGGTTGCGAGATCGACCGGGCGCAGAGTCTTGTACTGGCTCGACGTCGCACCGTCGGGAAGGTATAGCTGGGCAAGGCCTTCGCCGTAGGGCACGAAACCGCGGTCGCGGTAGTCCGTGGGGACGTCGACCGACCAGCCAGGCAGGAGCCCGGGCAGGGTCAACGTGCGGAAGCCGCGGTTGCCCGAAGCGGTGGCCGCCGTGGCGATCAGGTGCGTCGGCGAGATCGCGTAGAGCCGGCCTTCGTCAGGAAATACAAGCTCGGTTCGCGCACCAGTTGCGACGTCGATCGCGTAGTCAACACCGGACGCGATGACGTAAGCGGTGTCGCTGTCGCCACCCACCCATTGCGGCGGGTTCTGAAAGTTGCCCGGCACCGTGCTGAGGCTCCCGTCTGCGCGCACGAACCGAACCGTGTTCTGCCCTGTGTCGGCGCCGACATTGTTGACCATGGCCCAGGTGGGATCCGCGTGGAGGAGCGTACGACCCGTGGTGTCGATGGTCCGCTGGAGGCTGCCAGTGGCTGCGTCCCTCACCTCCACCCGTCGCTGAATGTCATCAGGCTCCACGAGCTGCACCAGGGATGTCCCCATCAGTCGCGGCTCCAGAGCAGTCGCGTCTCCACCGGAACTCTGGAAGTTTCGGACGGTCTGACCGTCTGAGACTCGTACCACCGAGTACGTAGTCTTGGGGCTGAGGTCGGAGTACTGCATGCGGGTGTGCAGCACGAACTGGGGCGAGGCGGACGCGATGTCCTCGCCATCGGGCAGCATCTCCATAAGCGCCGGCAAAGCGGCACCCTCCGCGGGAGGATCGGCGGCCGTTGACGGCACCACGAGCAGCTGAATCGTTGTCGCCGCCACCACGGTGGCCAGAGTCCCCGCGCATGCGCGCCTGCAGAACCCCGTCACGCCAGACCCCCGAGTCACTGGCGCGCGAAGGGCGCCATCGACACTATAGGGACAAACTCCCCTCGAGGAGGCTCAACCACGTAGCCGACCAGGCGTGGGACGGCTCCTACACCTGGGTGACGGTTCTCGGGGCTTCCCCTGAGGTCGCCTCGGCATGATGTGGTGCTGAGTGATCCACTACGCAGACGTGCTGTTTGACCTCGCGCTCTGCCTCAACATGCCGCTGCAGGCGGGCCACCGCTGGCGGTCGTCTGGCTGATGCTGTGTCCCAACCCGCGCGGCACCAACTAGCCAGGCTGCCATCGCAAACGTCCACTTCTGACCCCCCGGTCCCCGCGATACTGCCGGATCCGGTCAACGCGTGATCAGCTCGTCCTTCTTCGCGGTGCCAGGGATCGTGCGCATCAGTCGATAGGCATGCGCACGGAGCGTCGGAGTCGCCACACCCGAGAGAGCAAGCCAAGTCCTGACGAAGTCCGGGGTGATCTCCCTCAGCCCGTGGTGTCCGGACGTGGGGAAGAGGTGGCGGTCCAGCAGGGCCTGGTAGCGCTGGCGAGTACGAGGCTTCAGACCGCGGTCACGCAGCCAAGCCTCGGCGTAGACCTCGAAGGTGACCTTGTCTGCTTCGCGTTCGCGCGGCTGCCACGCCCCGGCAGTCGAGAGGCGCCGCTCGTCGACCAGTCGGCGCAC
This sequence comes from Marmoricola sp., assembly GCA_046595715.1. Classification (GTDB taxonomy): domain Bacteria; phylum Actinomycetota; class Actinomycetes; order Propionibacteriales; family Nocardioidaceae; genus Marmoricola. The sequence continues at coordinate 2,618 of JBKJON010000566.1, read as the reverse complement.
CGGCACAGCATGTCCAGGTCCACGACGCGAAGGCGCGGGACCTGCCCAGGCGCAGGCGTGGGATCCAACGCATCCGGAAGCCCTCGAATGCACTGCGCGAGCCGTCCATGTCCCACAGGACCTCTGCGGGAAGCCTCATCAGTCCTCCGGGTCGTAGCCGAGGTTGGGCGAGAGCCATCGTTCGGCCTCCTGGAGCGTCCAGCCCTTGCGCTCGGCGTACGACGCCACCTGGTCGCGAGCGAGGCGGCCGACGACGAAGTACTGCGACTGCGGGTGCGAGAAGTACCAGCCACTCACGGAGGCGCCGGGCCACATCGCCATCGACTCGGTGAGCTCGATGCCGGCAGCCCTCTCGACGTCCAGCAGCTCCCAGAGCGTGCTCTTCTCAGTGTGCTCCGGACAGGCGGGGTAGCCCGGAGCGGGCCGGATGCCGGCGTACTTCTCGGCGATCAGGGCCTCGTGGTCCAGTCCCTCGTCGTCGGAGTAGCCCCACAGCTCGGTCCGCACCCGCTGGTGCAGCCGCTCGGCGAAGGCCTCGGCCAGCCGGTCGGCCAGGGACTCCAGCAGGATGGCGCTGTAGTCGTCGAGCTCGTCCTTGAACTGCTTGATCCTGTCCTGGCCACCGAGTCCCGCGGTGACGGCGAACGCACCGACGTGGTCCTGGAGACCCGTGTCCTTCGGCGCGACGAAGTCACCCAGAGAGCGGTTCGGTATGCCCTCGCGGTGCTCCCCCTGCTGGCGCAGGTTGTAGAGCGTCGTGAGGACCTCGGTCCTATCGGCGTCGCGGTAGACCTCGATGTCGTCGCCGACGGCATTGGCCGCGAAGATGCCAACCACGCCGTTGGCGGCGACCCACTTCTCCTTGATCATCGTGTCCAGCATCTCCTGCGCGTCCTCGTAGAGCTTGCGCGCGGTCTCCCCCGTGGCGGGGTTGTTCAAGATGTCGGGGAACCGGCCCTTCATCTCCCAGGCGTTGAAGAAGGGCTGCCAGTCGATGTACTCGCGGAGCTCGGCGAGGTCGTAGTCCTCGAAGAGCCGGACGCTGGACCCGTGGGCGCTCGTCACCATCGCCGGGGCCGGAGGGGTGTACGACGACCAGTCGATCGGCGTCCGGTTGGCCCGGGCCTCCTCGAGGGAGATCATCGGCCGGTCGTTCTTGGCCGCGTGCCGCCGGCGCAGGGAATCGTAGTCGGCCTCGGTGTCGGCGAGCAGCTTGCCGCGCTGGTCCTCCGAGAGCAGCGCGGCTGCGACCGGGACGGAGCGCGAGGCATCCTTGACCCAGAGCACTGGGCCCTTGTATCGGGGGGTCACCTTGACCGCGGTATGGGCCCGCGAGGTCGTGGCACCACCGATCAGCAGCGGGATGGTGAACCCCTGCCGCTCCATCTCGCTGGCGAAGTGGACCATCTCGTCGAGCGACGGGGTGATCAGGCCGGACAGGCCGATCAGGTCGGCGCCGACCTCCTTGGCCTTGTCGAGGATCTTCTGCGCCGGGACCATCACGCCGAGGTCGATGACCTCGTAGTTGTTGCACTGCAGCACCACCCCGACGATGTTCTTGCCGATGTCGTGGACGTCACCCTTCACCGTGGCCATCACGATCGTGCCGTTGGTGTCCTTGGCGGTGGCGTACTCGGGGTTGTCGAGCTTCTCCTGCTCGATGTAGGGGATCAGGTAGGCGACGGCCTTCTTCATCACCCGGGCCGACTTCACCACCTGCGGCAGGAACATCTTGCCGGCGCCGAAGAGGTCGCCCACGACGTTCATGCCGTCCATCAGTGGGCCCTCGATCACCTCGATGGGTCGGCCGCCTCGTGCCTCGATCTCGGCGCGCAGCTCCTCGGTGTCGGCCTCGACGTGGGCGTCGAGACCCTTGACCAGGGCGTGGGTGATGCGTTCGCCGATGGGCAGCGAGCGCCACTCGAGGAGCGCGACCTCCTGCTGCTCACCACTTCCCCGGTGGGCCTCGGCGATCTCCAGCAGGCGCTCGGCCGCGTCCGGACGGCGGTTCAGGACGACGTCCTCGATGCGCTCCCGCAGATCGGGCTCGATCTCGTCGTAGACCACCAGGGCCCCGGCGTTGACGATGCCCATGTCGAGCCCTGCCTGGATGGCGTGGAACAAGAAGACCGAGTGGATGGCCTCGCGCACCGGGTTGTTGCCGCGGAAGGAGAAGGAGGCGTTGGAGATGCCGCCGGAGACCAGCGCTCCGGGCAGGTTCTGCTTGATCCAGCGGGTCGCCTCGATGAAGTCGACGCCGTAGTTGGCGTGCTCCTCGATGCCCGTCGCCAGGGCGAAGCAGTTCGGGTCGAAGATGATGTCCTCGGCCGGAAAGCCGACCTCGTCGACCAGGATCCGGTAGGCCCGGCCGCAGATCTGCTTGCGCCGCTCGAGATCGTCGGCCTGACCCTCCTCGTCGAAGGCCATCACGACGGCGGCAGCGCCGTACTTGCGGCACAGGCGCGCCTGCTCGCGGAACTTCTCCTCGCCCTCCTTCATGGAGATCGAGTTGACGATCGGCTTGCCCTGGATGCAGCGGAGCCCGGCCTCGATGACCTCCCACTTGGAGGAGTCGACCATCACCGGCACGCGGCTGATGTCAGGCTCCCCGGCGATGA
>JBKJON010000245.1:0-7658 GCA_046595715.1 Marmoricola sp. | reverse complement strand
GCAGGAAGTGGTCGGCGGTGTTCAGGGCGAGGATGTTCGCTCCCGTTCCGGCGATGAAGAAGCCGACCACACCGAGGAGCAGGTAGGCGGCGCCCACGACGCCGTTCGTGGTCTTTGCCGCGGCAATGTTGGACAGGCCGGCGATGAGCAACGCGGCACCGATCAAGAGGTGGGCGACATTGTGGAACGGGTTCACGGCGAAGATGCCGAGGAGCAGGCCACCCTCGGTGGCGAAGAAGCTGATTCCGCCGGTGACGGCGAAGCCGAGGACTCCGACCAGCAGGTAGACGGCGCCGAAGATGGTTGCGAGCAGTCGGTTCGGTGAAGTGCGCATTGTGATTCCTCCTTGTGCAGGCTGGGCTTTCGCCCTGCCGAGTGGGTTGTGTTCTGCACAGAGTTCGGAACGGTGGAGGAATCGGATTGCCGGCAGTTCTGACACGGTGCGGTCGCGCCGCAAACGACGCACTAACGCGCCGCAAACGACGCACGAACGCGCCGCAAACGACGAACGCCCCGCAGCGGGCCGAGGGCCGGTGCGGGGCGTTCGTTCGCGCGGAATGCGAGACGTGCGCGAGGGAGCGGTCAGATCAGCCGAAACGGCCGGAGACGTAGTCCTCGGTGTCTTGCACGCTCGGGTTGGAGAAGATCTGCGTCGTGTCGTTGTACTCAATGAGCTTGCCGGGCTTGCCGGCGCCCGCGATGTTGAAGAAGGCGGTGTCCTCGGAGACGCGGGCGGCCTGCTGCATGTTGTGGGTCACGATCACGATCGTGTAGTCGGTCTTGAGCTGGTGGATCAGGTCCTCGATGGCCGAGGTCGAGATCGGGTCGAGCGCCGAGCACGGCTCATCCATCAGCAGCACCTGGGGCTGAACCGCGATCGCTCGCGCGATGCAGAGACGCTGCTGCTGGCCACCGGAGAGACCCATCCCGGGCTTGCTCAGCCGGTCCTTGACCTCACCCCACAGGTTGGCGTGCGTCAGCGAGCGCTCGACCACGTCGTCGCCGTCGGACTTCTTGAGCTTGGAGTTGTTCAGGCGGAGCCCGGCGAGCACGTTGTCGTAGATCGACATCGTGGGGAAGGGGTTCGGGCGCTGGAAGACCATGCCGATCAGGCGGCGGACCTGCACCGGGTCGACGTTGGCGTCGTAGAGCGACTGACCGTCCACCATCACCTTGCCCTCGACGCGGGCACCTGGGATGACCTCGTGCATCCGGTTCAGCGAGCGGAGGAAGGTGGATTTTCCGCAGCCCGACGGGCCGATCAGTGCGGTCACCGAACGGGCGGGGATGCTCATGGAGACACCCTCGACGGCGAGGAAGTCGCCGTAGTAGATGTTCAGGTCGGAGATGTCGATGCTCGTTGCCATCGTGTGTTCCTTTCTAGCCCCCGGGCAGGGGGGTCAGTGCCCCGTCTTGGGAGCGAAGAGCCGGCCGAGCACGCGGGCCAGCAGGTTGAGGACGAGCACGATGAGGATCAGCACGAGTGCGGCACCCCAGGCCATCGGGCGCGCGATCTCCGGGTGGTTCCCGGGCTGCGTGTAGCTGTAGTAGATGAAGACCGGCAGTGTCTGCATCTGGTCCTTGAACAGGTTGAAGTTCGTCGAGTCCGTGGCACCCGCGATGATCAGCAGCGGGGCGGTCTCGCCGATGACCCGGGCGATGGCGAGGGTGATGCCGGTGATGATGCCGGACATCGCGGTCGGCAGGACGACCTTGACGATGGTGCGCCACTTCGGCACCCCCAGGGCGTACGCCGCCTCGCGCAGGTCTGCGGGCACGAGCTTGAGCATCTCCTCGGCGGAACGGACCACGATCGGGATCATCAACAGTGACAGCGCGACGCCACCACCGATCCCGATGTGGACGCCAGGCCCAAGGAAGAGCACGAACAAAGCGTAGGCGAACAGGCCCGCCACGATCGAGGGAATGCCGGTCATCACATCGACCAGGAAGCGAATCGAGGAGGCCATCTTGGAGCCGGCGCCGTACTCGACGAGGTAGATGGCGGTCAGCAACCCGATGGGCACCGAGATCACCGCAGCCGACGCCGTGATCAGCAGGGTGCCGATGATCGCGTGGTAGATGCCGCCCTTCTCGCCGATGATGTTGCGCATCGAGTAGGTGAAGAACTTGGCGTCCAGGACGGGCAGGCCCTTGCTGATCACCATGTAGAGCAGCGAGACCAGCGGCACGAAGGCGATACCGAGGGCCACCCACACCAGCCCCGTCACCAGCCGGTCGGTGGCCGAGCGGCGGTTCTCCAGTGCCAGCGACCACAGCGGCAGCGCGACGAGGTAGAGCAGCAGCGCCAGGATCACGATCCCGGACGGCCCCCAGCCGAGCAGGAGACCGATCAGCGCGGACGCCGCGAACGCGAGCACGAGCACGAGGGCAGGGGCCCACCTGGGCAGCCGGGCGTGGCGCAGCGGAGCGCGTTCGAGCGAGGTGGTCTTCTCGTCCAGAAGCATGGTCATGCCGTCACCTCACTGCGGGAGACGATCCAGCGGGCCGCGAAGTTCACCATGAAGGTGATCACGAAGAGGATCAGGCCGCTGGCGATCAGTGCGTTGACCTGCAGCCCGGTCGCGTCCGCGAAGGTCAAAGCGATGTTCGCAGCGATCGTCGAGGGGTTCGTGGAGGAGATCAGGTTGAACGTGACCACGCCGCTGGCGGAGAGCACCATGGCGACCGCCATCGTCTCGCCCAGCGCGCGGCCCAGACCCAGCATGGCGGCGGAGACGATCCCGGAGCGGGCGTAGGGAAAGACGGAGAGCCGGATCATCTCCCAGCGGGTCGCGCCGAGCGCGAGCGCCGCCTCCTGGTTGAGCCGGGGCGTCTGGGCGAAGATCTCGCGGGAGATCGCCGTGACGATCGGCAGCACCATGATGGCCAGCACGATCGAGGCCGTCAGGATGGTGCGCCCGGTGGTCGACGGTGGGCCGGCGAACAGCGGGATCCACGACGCGTGCGCCCAGAGCCACTCATAGACCGGCACCAGGTGGCGACCCAGGAACAGTCCGCCCCACAGGCCGTAGATGACGCTGGGCACAGCGGCGAGCAGGTCGACCATGTAGCCGATCAGAGTGGCGACCTTGCGAGGCGCGTAGTGGGACACGGTGAGGGCGACGGCGATGGCGAGCGGCATCGCGATCGCGAGCGCGAGTACCGCCGCGAGGAGAGTGCCGAACACCAGCGGCCACACGAAGCTGAGGAAGTTGCTGGCGCCGCTCAGGCTCTCGGGGCCGGCGGAGAAGGCCGGGATCCCCTGGACGGTGAGGAAGATGGCCACCCCGGCCAGGGTCACCAGGATCAGCAGGCCCGCTCCGCGGGTGAGGTTGGCGAAGACCAGGTCTCCCAAGCGGCGCTTGGGAGACCCGGCCTTCACGTCGGCGGTGCTCACGGTGATGTGTGTCCTCAGACTTACTTAGAGGTGATCGCGTCCACGATCGTCTTGGCCTTCTCGGCGAACGACGCGGGGATCGGTGCCGAGCCGGCGTTGTCGGCCGCTGCCTGCTGGCCCTCGTCGCTGACCACGTAGCTCAGGAAGCCCTTGACCAGGTCGGCCTTGGCGCCAGCGTAGGTCGGGCACGCGATCAGGTAGGAGGTCAGGAACATCGGATAGGCGCCGTCGGCGGTCGTCGTACGGTCGATCTTGACGGCCATGTCACCCTTGGGCCGGGTCTCGTCCAGGGGCGAGGACTCGAGCGCCTTGGCGGCCCCCTCGGAGGACGGCTCGACGAACGCCTCGCCGACCTTGATGGACGCCGCGTTGAGCTCCCCGACCTGGCTGAGGTCGGCATAGCCGATGGTGCCCTTGCCGCCCTTGACGGCCGAGATCATCCCGGAGGTCTGGTTGGCACCCTCGCCGGACTTGATCGGCCACACCTTGTCGGCCGGGGACTTCCAGGCGCCGCCGCTGGCCTTCTCGAGGTAGTCGGTGAAGTTCTTGGTGGTGCCGGACTCGTCCGAGCGGTGCACCGGCACGACCCGGAGCGAGGGCAGCGTGGCGTCGGGGTTGTCGGCCTTGAGCGCCGGGTCGTCCCACTGCTTGATGGTGCCGTCGAACAGGCCGGCCAGGGTCTTGGAGGAGAGCTGGAGCTTGTCCACACCGTCCACGTTGAAGACCGCGGCGATGGGGCTCACGTAGTTGGGCACCTCGATGGCATCTGCGCCGCAGCGCTGCTTGGCGGAGTCGACCTCGCCCGCTTCAGCGTCGAGGGCGGCGTCGGATCCGGCGAAGTCCACGCCACCGGCGATGAACTTCTCCACGCCGGCGCCTGAGCCGGACGGGTCGTAGTTGACGGTGACGCCGGAGTTCGCCTTCTGGAAGCCGGCGCGCCAGGCGTCCATGGCAGCGGACTGGGCGCTGGAACCAGCGCCGTCGAGCTTGCCGGACAGCGAGCCGCTGCTGCTGCTCGAGCCGGAAGCGGATTCGTTGCTGGCGCCGCACGCCGAAACGGTGAGGCCGAGGGCAAGCACCGCGACGCTGGGGACAGCAATACGGGCAAGGGAAGTGCGATTCACTTCGATCTCCTGAAGTCACAGTGGGAAGTCACAGATGTCGGACGCTGTGAAACCTAAGAAGGTGAAGTGACCGGGTCCGTTGGCGCGGGTGAACGCGAGGTGAACGATGCTTGCCTATCGGGAGTTGTCTTCCGTGTGGATAAACGGACACCGGGTGAACAACCGCAGGTCAGGGGACCTCTGGTTGCGCCTGGTGACGTTCGGTGGCCACGACGCGGCCCCGACGGTGGTGACACACGATCAGCTCGCCGGGAGACAGGGGTTCCTCGGTGATCCCCAGCTGTGCGAGGACCCGTGGCAGGACCGGCCGGTGGGTGCACAGGACGCTGGGCCCGGGGGTCTCCAGGAGCTCACCCACCAGGTCGCGCACGACGGCCTCGTCGTACCCCTCCTCGGACAGGGCGACGACCTCGACCACGGGCAGCAGCTGGTCCTCGGCGTAGGGCTGCACGGTCTGGGAGCACCGGGTGCTCGAGGAGCTCAGCACCCGGGAGATCCCGAAGGCGTGCAGCAGCGGTGAGAGGGCCCGGGCCTGTAGCTCGCCGACCTCCGAGAGCGGTCGCTTCGGGTCGGGACCGGACCAGCTGCCGCGCCTGTGTGCCTTGGCGTGGCGTACGACGACCAGGGTCGAGGTGGTCTTCCTCCGTTCGCGGTACTGCTCGAGGAGGCTGATGTCGTCGAGGTAGGTGAGCCGTTCGGCCGCTGAGTCGGCGGAGAACCAGCCGAGGTCGTCCACCTCCTCGTTGGTGACGAACGACGACACGTCGTCATCGCCCACCGCGTGCCCCACCCAGTAGTGCACCGTCTTCGCCCGGCCGCCGCTCACGTTGTAGACCTGGGGTCGCAGTGGGCGCCCGAGCCGGATCTCGACGCCGGTCTCCTCGAGGACCTCGCGCACCGCGGTCATGGCGATGTGCTCACCGAGGTCCTGCTTGCCCTTGGGAAACGACCAGTCGTCGTACTTGGGCCGGTGGACCAGCAGCACCTCTCGGCCCTCGGGACCCTTGCGGGTGACGACCGCGCCAGCGGCGACCACGTCCGGTCCTGTCGCGGCCGACGTCAGCGTGGGGGCCATGCGGAGAATCCTGACACGGAGTGCGCTTCGCGCAAACGGCTACTCTCGCCCGGGACGCGACCGCACCGGTGGCGGACCGGGTCGCGCGACGAAGGTGGGGTGAGGGTGTGGCTGGCGCACGCGGCCGTCCTCGCCCCCTCGTGGTCGTCCCGCTCGTGCTGGTCCTGGTGCTCGGGCTGGCCGTGGTCGGTGCCTTCGTCTGGAAGAGGTCACACCGCACGGTGCTCGACGAGGCGCTGGGCGCGGTGCCGGCGAGCTCGCTACGGGTGGGGTTCACCGACTGGGCCGTCGTACGCACCACGCTGGGCGCGAAGCTCGGTGGGACCCCGGACCGGGAGGACGTGGACGCGTTCATCGCGCAGGCCTACGACAGCGACTACGCGGCCGCGTCGAGCATCGACGAGTCGGCGTCCGCGCTCCAGGAGAACTTCGGCTTCGGGCCCGCCACGGCGCGGTGGGAGGCCTACGCGCAGGGCCGCAAGGGAGCCACCATGGTGCTCAAGGTCCCCGACGGCACCGACTTCGACGTGCTCCGCGACCACCTCGAGGGCGCCGGCTACACCAGGCCGAAGCAGGAGGACGGCGTCTGGAAGGGCGGGGCCGACCTGGTGGCGGGGATCGACCCGACGATCACCCCGGAGCTGCAGTACGTCTCGTTGCTCGCGGACCGTGATCTCGTCGTCTCCAGCGACGACCCCGACTACGCCGCGAGCGCGGCCAGGGTGGCGGCCGGCGACGGGGCCTCGTTCAGCTCGGTCCCGGGCGTCACCGAGATGGCCACCGATCTCGACCGACCGGGCAACGCGATGTTCTGGGGCCGGGACTTCGCCTGTGAGGACCTGGCCATGTCGCAGGCCGACGGCAACGACGAGGCGCGGGCGACGGCGCGCGTGAAGCAGGCCGGTGGGGTGACCCCGCTGGCGGGTTTCGCCATGGGGATGCGACCCGACCGGACGCTGCGGGTGTCCGGCCACTTCGAGGACTCCGAACGGGCTGGGAAGAACGCGCGCACGCGGGCCGAGCTGGCCGTCGGCGAGGCCATCGGCCGCGGCGTCTCGTTCTCCGACACGCTCACCTTGAGCTCGTCCAGGGTCGTCGGCAACGACATGGTCCTCGACCTGCGTCCCCGGCAGGAGACCGGCTTCGTGCTCTCCGCCCTCTACGACGGGCCGCTGCTCTTCGCGACGTGCTGAGCGTGTGGGGCCGGTCCCCGACGCCTCAGTTCCCGGCGCGGAGCCGGCGTCGCTTGTGGGTGGCGATGAGCAGCTCCTGGAGGTTGCGCATCGGCTGATCGTCGGGGGAGGCGGCCTGGGTCCATGTGCCGTCGGCGACGAGCTCCCAGCTGGCGGTGTGGGGGTCGAAGGCGAGGTCGAGCAGCCGGGTGACCTCGTCGACCTCGACCGGGGAGGGCAGCCGGACGAGCACTTCGACGCGGCGGTCGAGGTTGCGGTGCATCAGGTCGGAGGAGCCGATCCACACCGTCGGCTCGCCACCGTTCTCGAACCACATGATGCGGCTGTGCTCGAGGTAGCGGCCCAGGATCGACCGCACGCGAATGGTCTCGGACAGGCCCTCCACACCGGGACGCACGGCGCAGATCCCGCGGATCAGCAGCTCCACCGGCACTCCGGCCCGCGAGGCCCGGTAGAGCTCGTCGATCAGTGCCTCGTCGACGATCGAGTTGGCCTTGATGCGGATGCGGGCGGGGCGACCGGCCTTGTGGTGGGCGATCTCGTTCTGGATGGCGGCGACCAGCCCGATGCGCACCGAGTCGGGCGCGACCATGAGCTCGGCATACGAGGCATTGCGCGAGTAGCCGCTGAGGTTGTTGAACAGGTGCGCGACGTCCTCGCCGATGGCCTCGTCGGTGGTGAGCAGGCCGAAGTCCTCATACATCCGGGCGGTCTTGGGGTTGTAGTTGCCGGTGCCGATGTGGGTGTAGCGGCGGATGCCCTCGGGCTCGTCGCGCACCACCATCGCCAGCTTGCAATGGGTCTTGAGGCCAACCAGTCCGTAGACCACGTGGCAGCCCGCGTGCTCCAGCTTGCGCGCCCAGCGG
>JBKJON010000206.1:0-5211 GCA_046595715.1 Marmoricola sp. | reverse complement strand
CATGGGCATCACGAAGGCCTCGCTCGCGACCGAGTCGTGGCTCTCGGCGGCCTCCTTCCAGGAGACCACCAGGGTCCTCACCGACGCCGCGATCAACGGTCGCTCCGACAGCCTGCGTGGGCTGAAGGAGAACGTGATCATCGGCAAGCTGATCCCGGCAGGTACCGGTCTCGAGCGGTACCGCAACATCCGGGTGGAGCCCACCGAGGAGGCGCGTGCCGCGGCCTACGCCGTCACCGGGTACGACAACTACGGAGACGACTACTTCGGCTCCGGCACCGGTCAGACGGTGGCCCTGGACGACTTCGACTTCGGGTCCTACCAGAACTGATCAACCGCTCCACCGAGAACGGCCCCCGGCGTGCTGCCGGGGGCCGTTCCTCGTTCGTGGTGCGGCAGTTTTTCTGGTTAACCAGAAAAACTGCCACTTCCCCAACGTTGCAACGTGGGGATCCGGCAATTCTCTGGTGTCAGTGCGGTGGCGCTGCGTCGGAGGGTCAGCCGCCGGCGTCGTCCCGGTGGGGCTGTGTCCATGCCTCGAATTGCGGCTGCACCTCGTCGAAGTACGCCGTCTTGGCGCGGGTGTAGTCGTCGAAGTCGGGGTCGTCCGCGTGCTGCCGGGCCAGTGACAGCTTCATCTCCGTGTAGCGGGCCACCTCGTGCGGGTGCGCGCGCAGCCAGTCGCGGAACATCACGGTGTAGTGCCCCCAGGGAGAGTCGCTGCGGCGCACGTGCAGGACGCACGCGGGGTCGTCCGCGATGAACAGCCGCTTCTCCCACACCTCGTCTGGCACCTGCTGCTGACCACGCGGGCTGTCGCGGCGTACGCCGGGGGAGTCCGGCCGCGAGCCGGCGTGGGGAAGGAAGCCGGCCCCGAGCAGTCGCGGGTCAAGCGCGGCTGCTTCCGGAATCCGGGGCATCCGGAGCTGGAGGTCGAGGAACGGCTTCGCGGTCAGCCCCGGGACGGAGGTCGACCCGATGTGGTCGAGCCGGCAGCCGCGCCCCAGCGGTCCGAGCGTCCCGCGGAGGTCCGCGATCCGGCGCGCCGCGCGGGCGGGCCACTGATCGTCGTAGGGCACCAGCACGGGTTCCTGTATAGCGCAGGACCGCCCTCACCCCCGAGGATGCCGGATCTCAGGAGGGCGCCGGACGCCCCCGGCGTACCTCCCTGTCGCCGTCGTGACCACCCCCTTGCGAGAATGTGTGGGTGACCGAATCGACCTCCGCCACGCGCACCGACGTCCTGGTCGTGGGTGCCGGGCCTGCGGGCTCCGCGGCCGCTGCCTGGGCCGCGCGCGCGGGCCTCGACGTGGTGCTGTCCGACGCTGCCGTGTTCCCGCGCGACAAGACCTGCGGGGACGGCCTGACCCCGCGCGCCATCGGCGAGCTCGAGCGTCTCGGGCTGGGCGACTGGGTGAGGGCCCACACCGTCAGCCACGGCCTGCGAGCCCACGGCTTCGGGCAGACACTGCTGCTGCCCTGGCCGGGTGGCACGCTACCGGCCTACGGTTCCGCGGTCGCCCGCACCGAGCTCGACGACCACCTGCGCACCAACGCCCTCAAGGCCGGGGCCGTGGGCCTGGACGGCGCCCGCGCTGTCGACGTACGCCGGGAGGGGGGCCGGGTAGTCGCCGTCGTGTTCACCAAGGACGGCGAGACCTTCGAGGTCGAGTGCCAGCGCCTGATCGTCGCCGACGGCGTCCGTTCGACGCTGGGCAAGAAGCTGGGGCGCGAGTGGCACCGGGACACGGCCTACGGCGTGGCCGCGCGTTCCTACGTCGACTCGGAGATGCACGACGACCCCTGGATCAGCAGCCACCTCGAGCTGCGAGGCGAGGACGGCGAGATCCTCTCCGGCTACGGCTGGATCTTCCCGCTGGGCGACGGACAGGTGAACATCGGCGTGGGCACGCTGGCCACCGACAAGCGGCCGGCCAAGGTGGCCCTGCGACCGCTGATGCAGTTCTACGCCGACGAGCGCCGCGAGGAGTTCAAGCTCTCCGGCGAGCTGCGCGCGCCTGCCTCGGCGCTGCTGCCCATGGGCGGGGCCGTCTCCCACGTCGCGGGACCCAACTGGGCGCTGATCGGGGACGCGGCCGGTTGCGTGAACCCGCTCAACGGCGAGGGCATCGACTACGGGCTCGAGGGCGGGCGGCTCGTGGTCGACCTGATGGGCGAGCACGACGACCTCTCCACGGTCTGGCCGGACCTGCTGCGCGAGCACTACGGCGAGTCGTTCTCGATCGCCCGGCGGCTGGCCGGTCTCGTGACCGTCCCCAGGCTGCTGCCGACCCTGGGGCCGGCCGGGATGCGCTCCGACTGGCTGATGACGTTGGCCCTGCGCTGGATGGGCAACCTCGTCACCGACGAGGACCGTGACCGCGCCGCACGGGTGTGGCGCTGGGCCGGACGGCAGTCGGTGCGTCTCGACCAGCGACCGCCGTTCAGCTGAGACCGAACTGCCCGCTCGGCGTGCTGAGGCGTGACAGTAGTGCCCGCTCGGCGTGCTGAGGCGTGACCGGACTGCCCGCTCGGCGAATCCTGCTCTAGGTTGTGCGACGTGGATCCTGTCTACAAGCTCGTCAACGGCGTCGGCCGGGCTGCCCTGTGGGCGGTCGGCCTCGACGTGCGCTGGACGGGCGCCGAGCACCTGCCGACCAGCGGTCCGGTGATCCTCGCGGCCACCCACGCCTCCTACCTCGACTTCGTGGTGATCGAGCGCGCGGCGGTGAGCCGCGGGAGGTACGTCCGGTTCATGACCCGGCACGACGTATGGAACGTGCCGGTGGTGTCCTCCCTGATGCGCGGCATGCAGCACATCCCGGTCAACCGGGAGGCGCCGGTGCACGCCTACCTGCGGGCCAGGCGGCTGCTGGAGCAGGGGGAGGTCGTCGGTGGCTTCCCTGAGGCAGGCATCTCCTACTCCTACACCGTCCGGCCGCTGATGCGCGGGTTCGTCTCGCTGGCCCGGGAGACCGGAGCCCCCGTCGTACCCCTGGCGGGATGGGGTGCCCAGCGACTGTTCTCGGTGGGGGACCCGGCACCCCCGCTCGACCTGACCCGGAGGCGACGGGTCGATCTCGCCTTCGGCGCCCCGATGTACGTCGGGAAGGGGGATGACCTCAGCGAGCGGACCCGCGAGCTCGGTCACGCGCTCACCGACCTGCTCGAGGAGGTGCAGCTCCTGCCGCACCACCGCCCCCGGCCCGGGGAGGTGGCCGGCTGGTACCCCCATCACCTCGGCGGGCACGCGCCCAGCCGTCAGCGAGCGGTCGCCGGGCTCGACGTGGTGCCCTTCAACGCCGTCATGCCGACGTGGGGACCCGACCTCGACGCCTACGCGCCAGTGCCCCCACAGGATCGACCAACACGTTGAGCCGGGTGGAGACCGGCGCCCACGCGAGCAGGAGCGCGAGCAGCACTGCGACGATCGTGGTCAGCAGCCAGGCGAACGGCATGTGGTCGTTGGCCCACCCGGGGAAGCCGGCGAACTCCGCACTGAGCACCACGAAGCCGTGGAAGAGGTAGACGACGAGGGTGGCGGACCCCAGCGAGGTGAACCAGGTCTTCGTGCGCGGCACGACGGCGAAGAACGAGAAGGCGCCCATGAGCCCGGTGAGGAGCAGTGACATCCGGATCACGATCGCGCGCAGGTTGTCCGGGTCGAGCGCGTCGTAGCGCGTGCGGTAGTAGAACCACTCGGTCGCGAACCAGTTCCCCGAGAACCGCGCGAGCACGAACAGGACCAGCAGCCCGGCGAAGCTGTACCAGCGGGCCCTCCGCGTGCGCAGCAGGTTCCAGTGCCCTTCGTGCATCTTCAGGCCCAGCACGAAGAAGGGCAGCAGTCCGAGGATCCGGGCGTTGTCCAGGATGTCGGTGGCGAAGAGCCCGGCCAGCAGGCTGGTGGCCACGGCGACCACCACCTTGCCCGGCATCCGCTTGAACACCGGCGTCAGCAGGCGCCAGAAGAACATCGCAGCGAGGTACCACATCGGCCAGTGCGGGTTGGCCCACAGCCGCTCGAAGTCCACGCCGCCGACCTCATGGCGGTAGAGCGCGTAGACGCCCTCGAAGAGCACGTAGGGCAGGGCCACCGTCGTCACGAGGGACCAGATCCGCTTGCGGGTGTACTCGAAGGACCGAGACAGGTAGCCGGTGACGATGACGAACGCCGGGGTGTGCCAGGAGTAGAGGAAGTCGTAGGTCAAGCTGTCCAGGCCGTCGTCCGAGGGCAGCAAGGTCCAGGAGTGCCCGACCACGACGAGCGTGACCAGCGTCATCTTGGCGTTGTCGAACCAGGGGTCGCGCGTCTTGGCCGGAGCCGGGGACGGCTGCGTGGCGGGGGGAGCGGCGGCGTTGTGCACGCGCACAAAGTACCGGCCCGCTCCCTAGACTTCGACCCATGCCCGAGACCTCACAGCTGCCCCGCCGTCAGCGGGTGGCGGCGTACGCCGTGATCGTGCGCGACGGCGAGATCCTGCTCGCCCGGATATCGCCGTCGATCTCCCCGACCGAGCAGTGGACCCTGCCCGGGGGCGGCATCGACTTCGGTGAGCCCCCCGACGACGCCGTGGTCCGCGAGGTGCACGAGGAGACCGGGCTCGACTGCGAGGTCGGAGCCCCGATCTGGATCGGCTCGGCGCACCGCTTCGTCGACACCGGGGGCCACGGTGAGCAGGAGCCCTCGGAGATGCACTCCGTGCGGATCGTGTACGACGCCTGGGTGCCCGCCGACGCCCCTGAGCCACGGGTGATGGAGATCGACGGCTCGACCGTGGACGCCCGCTGGCACGCTCTGGCCGCCGTCGGGTCCGGGGCGGTGCCGACGGTCCCGATGGTGCGCCAGGCGCTCGCCCACCACCGTCCGGTCGCGCGCCAGCGACTGGCGGCGTACGCCCTCGTGCAGCGGGGGGAAGCCGTGCTGCTGACCCGCAACTCCGCCCTCGGCCCGCGCCCCGGCACCTGGACCCTGCCCGGCGGCGGGGTGGACCACGGTGAACCACCGGCGGCTGCGGTCGCACGCGAGGTGCAGGAGGAGACCAGCCTCCGGGCCGAGGTGAAGGAGCTCCTCGGGGTGCACGACGAGCACTTCACCGGCACCGCCCCGCACGGCCGGGAGGAGGACTTCCACGGGGTGCACCTGGTGTACGCCGCGACCGTCTCCCCGGGCGAGCCGAGGGTGCAGGAGGCCGCCGGCACTACCGACGCGGT
>JBKJON010000533.1:0-2825 GCA_046595715.1 Marmoricola sp. | reverse complement strand
GTCGTGCACGTGGTCGCCGACGTAGAGCCTCGCCCCGTGCTCCCGCAGCACCGCCGACTTGCCGACGCCCCACACCTCCCCGACCACGTGGTCGACATCGAAGGACAGCGCCTCGGTGTGCAGCAGCGCGTTGGGGGTGAACTTGCCGGTCACGACGACCACCCGCCCGCCGGAGGCCCGCACCGCCGCGATCGCCTCGTGGGCGCCGGGCAGGGCCAGGGTGGGCGCCACCGCGATCTCGGGATAGATCGCGCGGAAGCGGTCGACCAGCGCGGGGATCTCCTCGGCCTCGGCGTAGGGCACGAGCATCAGGTCCAGCGGTGGCCCGAGCGCCTCGACCATGCCCTCGACGTCGAGCTCGAGGCCGGTCTCCTCCGCCAGCACCCGCAGGCACGCGGCGAACCCCGGGCGGGTGTCGATCAGGGTCATGTCGAGGTCGAAGCCCACGACGGGGCCGGACACGGCGGACATGGCTGAAGCCTAGGAGAGCCCGCCGTAGGATCGAGCCAGTGAGCACGTCCCCCACCACCGAGCCCGTCGAGCGCCGACGGCGTCAGGCGCTGGCGATCTGGGCGGTGGCGCTGGGCACCTACCTCCTCGCGGTGTTCCACCGCTCCTCGCTCGCCGTCGCCGGTCTCGTCGCGACCGAGCGCTTCGACATCAACGCCGCGCAGCTCGCCTCGTTCGTCATGCTCCAGCTCCTGGTGTACGCCGCGATGCAGGTCCCGGTGGGCCTGCTCGTCGACCGCTTCGGGCCGCGACGCGTCCTCACCACGGGCGCCGTGGTGCTGACGCTGGCGCAGACCGGGTTCGCCTTCGCCGAGACCTATCCGCTCGCGCTGGTCGCCCGGCTCTTCGTCGGGATGGGCGACGCGATGACCTTCATCTGCGTGCTGCGGCTGGTGAACACGTGGTTCGCACCCCGACGCATCCCCTTGGTCACGCAGCTCACCGGCGTGCTCGGCCAGATGGGCGCGATCCTGGCGGCGGCGCCGATGACCATCGCGCTGCGGGAGCTCGGGTGGACGCGTGCCTATCTCCTCGCCGCGTCCTTCGGGGTCGTGCTGGTGCTGGCGCTGCTACTGGTCGTGCACGACGCCCCGGGACGGCGCTCGCACCAGGGGGCGCGGCTGCGGGCCGCGGAGGTGCGGGCCAGCCTCGCCGCCTCGTGGGAGCACCCCGGCACCCGGCTCGGCTTCTGGATGCACTTCTCCACGCAGTTCAGCGCGACCACCCTGGGCATGCTCTGGGGCTATCCCTTCTTCGTCCGCGGCGAGGGGCGGAGCGAGGCCGAGGCCGGCGTGCTGCTCACGGTGATGGTGATCGCCGTCATCACCGCCGGTCCGGTGCTGGGATGGCGGATCACCGCCCAGCCGTGGCACCGCTCGACCCTGGTCATCTCGATCGTCAGTGCCATCGCGGTGGTGTGGACCGTCGTCCTGGCCTGGCCCGGGCAGGCGCCGTTCTGGCTGCTGCTGCTCCTCGTGGTGGTCTCAGGGGTCGGCGGCCCCGCCTCGATGATCGGGTTCGACCTCGGCCGGACCTCCAATCCCGTCGAGCGGATGGCCTCGGCGACCGGGATCATCAACCAGGGGGGCTTCTACGCCAGCCTCGTGCTCGTGGTGGCGATCGGGCTGATCCTGGACTGGCGCACGCCGGGCGACTCCACGGCGTACACCCCGGAGGCGTTCCGCTGGGCGATGTCCTTCCAGTACGTCCTGTGGACGCTCGGCCTGACCCAGCTGTGGCGCTACCGCAGGCGCACCCGGGCGTGGCTGCGCGTCAACCAGCCCGAGTGGGTTGCGCAGCACACCGTTCCTCGCCGGTCGAGCTGAGCAGAGACCACGCCGGTATCGTGGTGCGGATGTCCACCCCCGCCCCGCGCTCCCTCGCCGACCAGCTGCGCAGCTGGCCCGACGAAGCCCTCGTGGACCTGCTGAGGGCGCGCCCGGACCTCGCCCTGCCGGCCCCGCAGGACTGCGGCCAGCTCGCCTCCCGCGCCTCCACCCGGGCCTCGGTGATGCGCGCCCTGGACCAGCTCGACCGGCTCGCGCTGACCGTCCTGGAGGCCCTCTCGGTGTGCGACGGGCGCGTCGCGGCACAGCAGGTCACCGACCTCGTCAACGCCTCCGTCGACACCGTCGAGGTGACCCTCGACCGGCTGCGCAGCCTCGCCCTGGTGTGGGGCGAGGCTGCCGACCTGCGGCTGGTGGGGGCGGTCGCCGAGACGATCGGTACGACGGTCAGCGGGCTCGGGCGACCACTGACCCAGCTCGCCGACGGCATCGGTCCGGCGCGGGTCGCGGACCTGCTGGCTGACGCCGGCGGCACCCCGAGCGGCGACCGAGGCACCGACCTGGCCCGGCTGGGCGCGCTGTTCGGTGATCCCGAGACGCTCCGGACCGTTCTGGCCGACTGCGACCCGGCTGCTCGCGCGATGGTCGAGCACCTCGCAGCCTCGGGCGCCGAGGGGGCGAGCGAGGTGGTCACCCAGGCCCGGGCGGCCGACGCCCGCAGCCCGGTCGAGCAGCTCCTGGCGCGCGGCCTGCTCCTGCCCGCATCACGCGGCAAGCTCGGCGTGCCCCGGGAGGCCGTGATCGGTCTCCGCGGCGGCCGCACCACCGCCGAGCCGGTCGACGTCCCCCCGGCGCTGGCGACCGGGGAGCGCGACGCCACCCTGGTCGACCGCGCGGCGGCCGGGGCGGCCTACGAGCTGGTGCACCGCACCGAGCTGGTCCTCGACCGCTGGGGCGAGGATCCGCCTGGCGTGCTCCGGCAGGGCGGGCTGGGCGTGCGCGACGTGCGCACGCTGGCCGAGCTGCTGC
>JBKJON010000484.1:0-8123 GCA_046595715.1 Marmoricola sp. | reverse complement strand
GCACGCGCTCGATCATCATGTTCCTCGGACCGCTGATGCATCGGATGAGCGACTTCGAGCTGCCCTACGCCGGGGGATGCGACCTCGGAAGCCGCACCGTCGAGCCGCACATGACCGCGCTACGCCCGTTCGGGCTCGAGGTCAAGGCGACCGAGGGCAGCTACCACGCGATGGTCGAGACCGGCATCGTCCCGAGTCGGCCCATCGTGCTGATCGAGCGCGGTGACACCGTCACCGAGAACGCACTGATGGCGGCTGCGTTGTGCGACAGCACCACTGTCATCCGCAACGCGAGCTCCAACTACATGGTCCAGGACCTGTGCTTCTTCCTACACAAGCTCGGGGTCCTCATCGAGGGGGTCGGCACCACCACGCTGATCGTGACCGGGTGCACGGATATCTCCGTCGATGTCGACTACTCCCCTAGCGAGGATCCGATCGAGGCCATGTCGTTGCTGGCAGCCGCCATCGTCACCGACTCTGAGATCACGGTGAGGCGGGTGCCGATCGAGTTCATGGAGATCGAGCTCGCCGTGCTGGAGGAGATGGGCTTCCGCTACCAGCTCTCCGAGGAGTACCTCGCCGCCAACCAGCACACCCGCCTGGTCGACGTCAGCACCCTGCACTCGATCCTGCGCTCCCCCATAGACAAGATCCACCCGATGCCCTTCCCCGGGCTCAACATCGACAACCTGCCGTTCTTCGCCGTGATCGCGGCGACCGCTCAGGGCCAGACGATGCTGCACGACTGGGTGTACGAGAACCGCGCGATCTACCTCACCGAGCTCAACAAGCTCGGCGGCAAGGTCACGCTGATGGACCCCCACCGGGTGATGATCGAGGGACCCACGCGCTGGTCGGGCACCGAGGTCGTCTGCCCTCCGGCGCTGCGGCCGGCCGTCGTCATCCTGCTGGCGATGCTCGCCTCCAAGGGCACCTCGGTGCTGCGGTCGACCTACGTCATCCACCGCGGCTACGAAGGCCTGGCCGACCGTCTCAACGAGCTCGGCGCCCAGATCGAGACCTTCCACGACCTCTGACGTCAGGCCTGGAACAGCCCGTCGAGGTAGGAACGCGCCTTCGCCGGCGGGGGCGGAGCAGTCATGTCGGCGGTGATGCGGGGCAGCTGGGCGGTGTCGGCGGAGCGGTGCGCGTGCCAGTCGTTCTCGGCCTCGACCAGGCTGCCGAGGTCGACCCGGTCGAGGAACACGCCCTGGCAGGACTCGCACTGGCGCACCCGGACCCGGCCGTGTGACCGCTCTGCCATCGTGCCGGCGCACTTGGGGCAGGTCATCTCGTCCATGTTCGCACCGTACTCCTCCGCCTCCGCACGCCTGAGTAGGAACGCGGATGGTCCGGCGGCGATTCGCAGTGCACCATCAACGGATGCAGGTGAATACTGCGGTCGTGACCGTGACGGGCTACCCCTATCTGGACGCGGTCCTCGACCCCCCGGGCTCGGCCCTCGCGATGGCCCACCGAGGTGGCGCGCTGCACCCTGAGATCCCCGGCACGGAGAACACGCTGCACGCCTTCAGGCACGCCGTCGCCCTGGGCTACCGCTATCTCGAGACCGACGTGCACGCCACCGCCGACGGTGTGCTGCTGGCCTTCCACGACACCGCGCTGGACCGGGTCACCGACTCCCGGGGGCGGCTGGCCGACCTGACCGCTGGCGAGATCGCGCTGGCGCGCATCAACGGCGAGCACACCGTCCCGACGATGGCCGAGCTCCTCGAGGAGTTCCCCGGCTGCCGCTTCAACATCGACCTCAAGGCGATGGGCGCCGTGGCGCCGCTCGCGGAGCTGCTGGTGCGCACCGCCAGCGAGGACCGGGTCTGTGTCGGCTCCTTCTCCCAGCGTCGGCTAGACGCCTTCCGCAGGGTCACGGGTGGGCGGGTGGCCACCTCGGCCTCACCTCCCGAGGTAGGACTCTTCCTCGCCCTGCCCTTCGGGCGAGCGGCTCGGTTCCTGACCCGCCGACGGGTCGCGGCCCTGCAGGTACCGCACCGTCGGGGGCCCTTGCCTGTGGTCACCGCTTCGCTCCTACGCCGGGCCCACGCGGCCGCGGCCCACGTCCACGTGTGGACGGTGGACGAGCCGTCGGAGATGGAGGAGCTCCTCGACCTGGGTGTCGACGGTCTGATCACCGACCGCACCGACCTGCTCAAGGACGTACTCATCAGGCGTGGCCAATGGAGGGAACCCGAATGAGCACCCAGGCACCGCTCGGCATCGCCGATCTCTCCCCGCTGGACCGGCTCGGGCAGCAGAAGGCCTGGAACTGGTACGACTGGGCCAACTCCGCGTTCTACACGACCGTGCTCTCCGTGCTGTTCGCGCCGTACATGATCACCGTGGCCGGCAAGGCCGCAGGGTGCGTCGACCCGGACGAGACCTGCAGCCGGACCGTCAGCGTCCTCGGGCTGAACCTGGCGGCGGGTTCGCTGCCCAGCTACCTGATCAGCTTCGCCACCATCACCAGCGCGTTCATCCTGCCCGTCGTCGGTGCGTTCGTGGACCGCTCCGGCCGCAAGAAGTGGCACATGGCGGCGTATGCCTTCACCGGGTCGTTCTTCGCGGCGCTGCTGTTCTTCATGCAGGGCGAGAGCTGGCAGCTGGGCGCCGTCGCGGTCGTGCTGAGCAGCGTCCTCGGAGGCTGCTCGCTGGTCGCCTACTACGCCATCCTGGTCGACATCTCGACCGAGGACGAGCGCGACCGGGCCAGCTCGAAGGGCTGGGCGTGGGGCTACCTCGGCGGCGGCCTGCTCCTGCTCCTCAACCTGGTCATCTACACGATGCACGACGCCTTCGGTCTCGCCGAGGGCATGTCGGTCCGGCTCTCGCTGCTCTCGGCCGCGGTGTGGTGGGCGGGCTTCACGATCATCCCGCTCGTCCGGCTGCGCAACTACGCGGCCGTCAACGTCGTGGCCGAGCAGGGCACCCTCTTCCAGCGCAGCTTCGGCCAGCTCTTCACCACGATCCGCGAGCTGCGCAACTACCCGATGACGATGACGTTCCTGCTGGCCTACCTCTTCTACAACGATGGCATCCAGACCGTGATCTACGCGGCGTCGACCTACGGCTCCAAGCAGCTCAAGTTCGACCAGAACGTGCTGATCGCGACCATCCTGCTGATCCAGTTCGTCGCGTTCGGGGGTGCGCTGTGGTTCGGTCGCCTCGCCAGCAAGTACGGCGCCTACCGGTCCATCCTCTGGGGCACGTTCGCCTGGATGGTCATCGTGGTCGCAGCGCTCTTCCTGCCGGAGAAGAACGTCGCCCTGTTCCTGGCCCTCGCCGTGGCCATCGGCATCGTCCTGGGCGGCACCCAGGCGCTCTCCCGCTCCTTCTTCAGCCTGCTGATCCCGCGCGGCCGCGAGGGTGAGTACTTCAGCCTCTACGGCGCCGCCGAGCGCGGCACGTCGTGGTTCGGGACGTTGCTCTTCGGCGTGGTCTTCCAGGTCACCGGCTCCTACCGCCCGGCGATCCTCGCCCTGATCATCTTCTTCGTGATCGGTGCCTTCTTCCTGCTTCGCCTCGACGCCGAACGTGGCATCCGCGAGGCCGGGAACCGCGTGCCGGCCAGCGTCTGACCCCCGGGTGAGCGAGGAGGTCCGCGCGGACGTGAGCGGGACCACGCCGTCTCAATTGGCGTCAGAGGGGTCCGGTCGGGAATCCTTGGCCCCTCACGCTCGTTGAACGGGAGACGGCGCCGCTCGGAGGCGCCGAACGCCCAATCCCCCGAACCGCGTCATGACCGGCTTGCCGAACCGTCCCAAGGGCGGTACGCATGAGGGGTACGACATCTCGCGACCTGCCCGGTCGCGGGTGCAAGAACTTTGGAGGTTCTCATGGGAGAGCGCACGCTACGTGGAGCCCGACTCGGAGGTCAGAGCTTCGAGGATGAGCGCGGCATCGAGTTCGCCGCTCGTCAGCAGGTTGGCTACCGCTGTGCCCACGGGCACGAGTTCGAGATCACGATGTCGGTCGAGGCCGACGTTCCCGCACTGTGGGAGTGCCCGCGCTGTGGTGCCGAGGGGCGTGCCACGTCCGGCATCGAGCCCGAGGTCAAGGACGTGAAGCCGGCCCGCACTCACTGGGACATGCTGCTCGAGCGTCGTTCCATCAAGGAGCTCGAGGACATCCTCACCGAGCGTCTGGAACTGCTCCGCGGCGGAGACATCGGTCCGGCGCACCTGCACCGTGCCAGCGCCCGCAAGAAGCGGTCAACGGTCTGAACCGTCACTGACGCTCAACGAGGGCCGTTGTCCGGCCCGTCGTCGAGGACCTCGCCCTGGACCACCCCGCTGTCGGGATCAGCCGGTCCGGGGCGTTGTCGCGTCCGGGGGTCGTTGACGAAGCTCACGCCCACGAGACGTCGGCTGATCACCCCGGAGAGGACCCGGCGGCCGAGCGGACGCGTGATCGGCAGGATGCAGAGGATCCCGACGATGTCGAGCACGAAGCCCGGGGTGAGCATCAAGATGCCGCCCACGAGGACCAGGACCCCGTCGGCGAGCTCTCGCGCCGGCATCCGACCCTCGTTGAGGGCGTACCGTAGCGCCCGCCAGGCCCTGGCTCCCTCGCGCCTGACCAACCAGGAGCCGAAGACGCTGTCGGCGATGAGCAGCAGGATCGTCCACCAGGCGCCGATCACCTGACCGATCTGGATGATCACGTAGATCTCGACCAACGGCACCACGACGAAGGCCACCAGCAACAACGCCCAGGGGAATCCCCGTCTGCTCGTCCCGCTCATGACTGGTCAACGTCCGGGGTGCCCGGCCCGTTCCGCCCGTTCCGCCGCCCGTTCTGCTCACGGCGTACGGACGACCGCACCCGGCGCACGCGTTCGCTGATCCCCCACCGGGTGATCCGGCGCAGGGACTCGATGGCGACGCGACCGCTCATCTTGGAGTCGCCGCGGACGCGTTCGACGAACTCGATCGGCACCTCGACGACCCGCAGCCCCTCACAGATGGCCCGGTAGGCGAGCTCGGCCTGGAAGACGTAGCCCAGGGAGACGATCTGCTGGAGGTGGATCCGCTCGAGCGTCGTACGACGGAACAGGCGGTAGCCGGCGGTCGCGTCGCGCACGGGGATGCCGAGCAGGGTGCGGGTGTAGAAGTTGCCTCCCCGGGAAAGCAGCTCGCGGCGCACCGGCCAGTTGACGATGCTCCCACCGGGCACCCAGCGTGAGCCGATGACGAGGTCCGCGTGGTCGATCGCCTCGAGCAACCGGTGGAGCTCCTCGGGCTGGTGCGAGCCGTCGGCGTCCATCTCCCCGATCACGTCGTACCCGCGTTCCAGGGCGACCCGGAAGCCGTGAAGGTACGCCGCGCCGAGCCCCTGCTTCTCCGCCCGGTGGAGCACGGTGACCTGTGGGTCGGAGGCGGCCAGCCGATCGGCGATGGCGCCGGTGCCGTCGGGTGAGCTGTCGTCGACCACGAGGATGTCCACGTCCGGCTGGGCTGCCCGCAGCCGCTCGACGATGAGCTCGAGGTTCATGGCCTCGTTGTAGGTCGGGACCACCATCACGACCCGACCCAGACCGGATCCGGAACCGCCGTGGACTGACATGCGCTGAAACCTATCGGGGCTCCCGGTGAAGGCAGGGCGGGGGGAGCTAGATGACCTTCGGACCGCTCGCGCCCTGGCTGGATGCCAGAGTCGCAGGCGTTGTCTACTGGTCGCCTGACTCCCCCCGTGTTCTCCCGTCGGTGCCGCTGTGCCCGACCCGCCAAGTGCGGCTTCCGCGACCATCTTGGCGAGATGGCCCGAAACTGCATCCGTCGGACATGCGGGTGACGTTCTGCCCGGAGTAACTACGAAACCTTCGCCCGAGTGGACACCTGCTGTCAACACGCGTTCCACCAGCGCGGATGCGGTGAAACTGCAGGTCAGCGAACGGCGCCTATGTGAACAACAGATGACGGAAACTTCGAAAGTACGGCGTGTCGCACTGGACACGCCGGAGTGGTCCAGACCTACGGCACCACGACGGTGCCGGTGGCCGTGGTCGCGACGACCGGCTCGTCCAGCGGTCGGGCCGAGGACGGTGAGGACGCTCCCTCGACACCTCGCGCCACCACCAGCAGCGCGAACTCCATCTCGCGCGAGCGGCTACCGACGCGGATCAGGGTGGCGCTCGCCTCCACCACGTCACCGGCGCGCACGGGAGCACGGAACTGGACCTCGGAGTAGGACGCGAACAGGCCCTCGTCGTGGTCGGTGAGGATGCACAGCTCCGTGGCGACGTCACCGAACAGACCCAGCCCCCAGGCGCCGTCGACCAGGTTGCCTGCGTAGTGGGCCTCCGCGTAGGAGACGTAGCGGCGGTGGACGACACGGGTGCCCACCTCGGGGGGGCCGGTCATGAGGCCCTGCCCTTCTCGGTGACCAGTCGGTGCACGAGGTAGCTCGCGACGTCTCCCGGTGTCGCTCCCCGGGTGAAGACACGGTCCACACCGAGCTCCTCGGCCATCGTCTCGTCGAACCGTGGCCCCCCGACGACCAGCAGCGGCCGTCGGGCGGGTGGGAACGCCTCGCGGAAGGCGGCCGACATCTCGCGGGTGTTGAGCAGGTGGGCGTCCCGCTGGGTGACGACCTGGGAGACCAGGACGGCATCGGCGTTCTCGGCCACCGCGCGCTCGACGAGCTGGGGCACCGAGACCTGGGCACCGAGGTTCACCACCCTCAGCTCGCGGTAGTACTCCAGCCCCTTCTCCCCGGCGAACCCCTTGATGTTCAGGATCGCGTCGATCCCGACCGTGTGGGCGTCGGTGCCGATGCAGCCACCCACCACCACCAGTCGGCGCCTCAGGGCCCCTTTGACGGCCGCGTTGACCTCCTTGGGGGTGAGCAGCTCGTAGTCCCGCTCGACGATCTGGACCACGGACGGGTCAACGAGGTGGTTGACCCGCCCGTAGACCACGAAGAAGGTGAAGTCGGGACCCATCGGCTTGGAGTGCGCGACCAGCGCCGGGTCCATGCCCATCTTGTTGGCCAGCTGCACGGCGGCCCCGTCGGCGATCTTGGCCTGGGACCCGAGCGAGGACAGGGGAAGGGTGAACGACAGCTGCACCATCCCGTCCCCGGTGGTGTCTCCGTAGGGGCGGAGCAGGCGCTTCGAGCCTTCTCCTGCGCGCGGCACCGTGGTTGCTTCCGGCTCTTGGGTCACTGTCCGTCCTCCTCCAGGATCTCGGTCGCGGGGTTGTAGTAGTCCGACGACTTCTTGGCGACGCCTTCCAGGCCGCGGCCGGCGTCAGCAGGGCGCTTCATCAGGCCGAAGGTGCCGTCGGCGATCGCGTCGAGGAGGCCGGCCTCGTGGTCGACGATGCGCTCGAGCAGGTCGATCGACTCCCCCAGGACCTGCCGGGCCCGGTTGGCGATGAACCCGTCCGGAGCCGGGCGGAAGTCCTCGTGCAGGTTGCCGGCCGACTCCATCACGTAGCGCACGTTCTGGAGCGCCAGGTCACGGTCGCTGATCCACGGCGTGACCACAGCCTCGGTCATCATCCCGACGAGCAGGATCCCCTGGCCGGTGAGCGCCCCGGCGAGGTTGAAGAACCCGTCGAGGAGGTAGCCGCGGAAGATGTCGCCGGTCATGTGCCGGGTCGGGGGCATCCACTTCAACGGGGCCTTCGGGAACAGCTCACGGGCGAGCAGGGCGTGCGCGAGCTCCATGCGGAACGACTCCGGCACCGCCGGGTCGATCGCGAAGGCGTGCCCGAGCCCGAGCTGCCAGTCCTCGAGACCGGCCTCCTTGGCGAAGTACTCGTTGAGCAGCTGGCTGGTCGTGACGGTGTGAGCGGCCTCGATGGCATCCGCGGTGGTGAGGTAGTTGTCCTCACCGGTGTTGATGATGATCCCGGCTCGGGCGTGCACCTGGCGGCTGAAGCGCTGGTCGACGAAGGTGCGCACCGGGTTGATGTCGCGGAAGAGGATCCCGTACATCGAGTCGTTGAGCATCATGTCGAGGCGCTCGAGGCCCGCGAGCGCGGCGATCTCGGGCATGCACAGGCCACTGGCGTAGTTGGTCAGCCGGATGTAGCGGCCGAGCTCCTTGCTGGTCTCGTCGAGCGCGGCGCGCATCAGGCGGAAGTTCTCCTGGGTGGCGTAGG
>JBKJON010000437.1:0-9048 GCA_046595715.1 Marmoricola sp. | reverse complement strand
GATGCGCCCGACGCGGTCCAGCGCGAGGGCGTCCAGGTCGACGCCGGCCACCGAGACGGCCGCCTGCGAGGCGCCGATCATCCCGCCGCCGCAGCGCTTGTACCGGGGCAGCAAGGGTTCCCGCTCGAGCAGCACGGTGCGAGCACCGGCACGGGCGGCGGCCAGGGCGGCGGCCGCACCGGCCGGCCCGGCGCCGACGACCGCGACGTCGTAGTCGGTCACGTCAGCAGGCTCACGGGCACGTCGACCGTACGCGACCTGAGGTACTCGCCGAGCCCCTTGGCCTGGGGGTCGAAGCGGGTGCTGGCGGCCACACCGTCGCCGAGCAGGCCGTGGATGAGGATGTTGACGCCGTAGAGGTTGGGCAGCGTGAAGACCTCGATGTCCAGGTCAGCCGCCTCGGGCACGAGCTGCCGGACCCGCTCCTCGGAGACGAAGTGCTCCAGCCACTGTGCCTGCTCCGGCTGCCGGTCACCCGCGCGGACCCAGAGCCCGACGTTGGCGTCGCCGCCCTTGTCGCCGGAGCGCGCGTGGACGAAGGTGCCGAGCGGGATCCGCCGGGTGATCGCCTCCTCGGAGATCCCGGGGATGACCGGCGGCACCCTCTCGTCCACCTTCGTCTCGACGTCCGGCTGCACGGCCACCGGCGGATCGGGGATCACCTCGGTGGTGCCGTCCGGCAGGTGCACCGTGTGGATCACCACGTCGCGGTCGACGTAGGCCGGCCGGTAGACGCCGTACGGCGAGGCCGGTCCCGGCGGGGTCGTCATGGTGAAGCCCGGGTAGGAGCCGAGGGCCAGCTCGACGACGGTGCTGGTGAACGCCTTCCCGGCGGTGGCCGCGTTGTCGTCCTTGACGACGACGCGCAGCAGGCAGGACGCGCCTTCCTCGGTCACGGAGTCCGGCGCGGGGAGTCGCAGCTGCGACCACGTGACCGAGGCCGCGGCGATCTTCCCCTCGAGCTGCGCGCGTACCCAGGCCGCCTTGGCCTCGATGTCGAGACCCGTGAGCACGAACTCGACCTGGTTGCGGAAACCGCCGAGCTCGTTGACGCAGACCTTCAGCCGGGGTGGCGGAGCCTGCCCGCGTACGCCAGAGACACGCACCCGGTCCACCCCGTCGGGAGCGAGCTCGATGGTGGTCAGGTCGACCGTGACGTCAGGGCCGAGGTAGTGCTCGGACTGCACCTCGTACATCAGCTGCGCGGTCACGGTGTCGACCGAGACCAGCCCGCCGGTGCCCTCGTGCTTGGTGATGACGCAGCTGCCGTCGGACTCGATCTCGGCGATCGGGAAACCGAGCGGTCGACCATCGCGCGGGAGCTCGAGGAAGCCGGAGAAGTTGCCGCCGGTGGCCTGGGTGCCGCACTCGATGACGTGACCGGCGACGACCGCGCCGGCGAGCTCGTCGTGCTGCTCGGGGGTCCAACCGAACCTCCAGATCGCCGGACCGACGACCACGGAGGCGTCGGTGACCCGGCCGGTGACCACGATGTCGGCGCCCGCGTCCAGCGCGCGGGCTATGCCGAACGCACCGAGGTAGGCGTTCGCGGTCAGGGCCCCGCCGAGCGCGAGCTCCGTGGCGCGGGGAGCCAGGTTGTCGCCGTCGACCCAGGCGATCCGCGGATCCAGTCCCAGACCCTCGGCGACCTCCGCCAGCTTGTCCACCAGGCCAGCAGGGTTCAGGCCGCCGGCGTTGGCGACGATCCGCACGCCCTGGTCGAGCGCCAGCGCGAGACAGTCGCCGACCTGCCGGACGAAGGTGCGCGCGTAGCCGAGCGACGGGTCCTTGAGCTGGTCCTTGCCCAGGATGAGCATGGTCAGCTCGGCGAGGTAGTCACCGGTGAGGACGTCGAGCTCGCCTCCTTCGAGCATCTCGCGCATAGCCGAGACACGGTCGCCGTAGAAGCCGCTGCAGTTCCCGACGCGGAGGGTGGTCACGGCGTCGCCTCGCGCCCGGGTCCGGGCGGGCCGGCGAAGGCCTGGGCGATGTCGAGCCACCGGTCGGCGTCCGCTCCGACGGCGGTCAGGTCGAGGTCGTCGCGGTGGCGGCGCTGGGTCACGCGCAGGCAGAAGTCGAAGGCCGAGCCCTTCACCGACTGGGCGGCGTCGGGCGGTCCCCACTCCCAGAGCTCCCCCGAGGGCGACCGCAGCTCCACGCGGAACTCCTCGGTGGGTGGCTGCAGCGAGTGCACACCGAAGGAGAAGTCGCGCGTGCGTACGCCGAGGTGGGTGACGTGGCGGATCCGGTCGGTCGGCTCCGGCTCGAGCCCGAGGGCCTCGGCCACGTCGAGGGAGTGCGCCCAGGTCTCCATGAACCGAGCCGTCGCCATCGAGGTGGGGCTCATCGGCGGACCGAACCACGGCATCTTCTGGCCGGCCGGGTAGCGCCGGAGCGCCTCGTGCAACGCCGGAGCCGCCTCCCGCCAGCGAGCGAGCAGCTGGGTCGCAGGCGCCCTGCCCCCCTCAATGGCCTGGGCGTCGACGAAGCCCTCGGGATCGTCGATCGCCGACACCACGAACGCGTCCCAGCGCTCCTTGTCGGTCGCGGCCGCGACGGCGACCTCGTCGGTCCACGCCAGGTGGGCGATCTGGGTGGCGACGTCCCAGCCGGCCGCCGGGGTCGGCGTACGCCAGCCGGGCTCATCGAGCGGCTCGACCATCCCCAGCAGGGCGGCGCACTCGTCGGCCAGGTCGCTCAGCACATCATCGAGAACGCTCATGGTTGCCTCAGCTCTGCATCGAGGGTGTGGGCCCAGGCGCTGAGGATCCTGCGGCGCCGGGCGGTGTCGTCGGTGATCGTGTTGGCCAGGCCGAGCCCGCGGACCAGGTCCAGCGTGCCCTGCACCAGCTCACGCACCCGCGGCTGGCTCTCGTCGACCCCGAGCGCGTCCACGGCGATGCGGTGGGCCTCGCGGCCGACTCGCTGCTCGAGGGGTACGACGGCCGCGTGCAGCGGCGCGTCGGTGCGGGCCGCTACCCAGACCTCGAGGGCGGCTGTGAAGACCGGCGAGGTGAAGTGGTCGGCGAACATCTCCAGGACCGCGCGGGTACGTCGCTGGCCGGTCGGCAGGTCCCGGGCCGCTGCTCGGAGCTCCTCGCCGCGCAGCTCGGTGAGGTGCTCGACGGCCGCCAGGACGAGATCGTTCTTGGTAGGGAAGTGGTGCAGCTGGGCCCCGCGACTGACCCCGGCCCGCTGGGAGACGAGGGTCGTCGAGGTGCCGCTCCAGCCGTGCTCCACCAGGCACTCGACCGTCGCCTCGAGCAGCCGCTGCCGCATGGCCCGGGTCCGTTCCTCCTGCGGCACGCGCACCGCCGACACCCTCGCGCTGGTCACCCCAGCATCGTGGACCTCCCCTGAACAAACAGTCAAGCCTGACTTTTTCTAGGGTGCAGGGATCCCCGGACAACCGAGGATCCCTTACGTCGTCGCCCCGATACTTCACCCCAGAACGTCAGGAAGAGGCCGATCACCCCACCCGTGCCGTCCCTCCCGCACCCACCGACGCTCAGGCGTACGACGACGAGGCCCGCCGCATCCGTCCCGGACAGCGCTCCGGCAACCCGGGCGGAGCTCTCAGACCAGGCGCAGGGCCAGCGTGGGACAGCTGCGTACGGCGAGGCGCGCCTCGGCGAGGTGCTCCGGAGCGACGGGCCCCGTGATGACCGGGTATCCCCACTCGTCGAGCTCGACCACCTCCGGGAGCAGCTCATGGCAGAACCCGCGGGCCAGGCACGCCGGCCAGTCGACCCGGAGCTGCTGCGGCGGCGCGGTCATCGGAGCACGCCTGCGATCGCGGCGGGTCGTCGCTGGCTGAGGTCGCAGTCTCCACGGGCGTGCGCGGCCAGCTCCTCGGGGAAGGTCGCGATCATCGAGCCCACCATCCGTGCGGTCCCGTCGGGGTGCGCGCAGGCACCCCGCCCGGTGACGAGGCTGCGCAGGTGCTCGACCCGATCGACGGTGCCACGGCCTTCAGCCACCGCACTGACAGCCGAGGCCAGTGCGGGCAGACCGTTGAAGCACGGGCCGCAGCGCCGTGCGCTCTGCGAGGCGAGATAGGTCGCGATCCGGGCCGTCATCGTCACCGGGCACTCCCCGCGGAGCAGCGGCATCACCGCACCGGCGCCGAGGGGTACGCCGGCCGCGGCCATCTCCTCCCGGTCGACCCGGCAGCGGTCGAGTCGCGCTCGCGTCACCCAGACGCCGTGGTAGCCGCCGACCAGCACCGGTTCGTCACCGGCGGGGAACAGATCGCGCCACGGCGTCCCGTCCGCCACCTCGCTGACCACCGGCTGGTCCTCACCGTTCCAGGTGAGCAGCGTGCTGGACGCCGCGCCGGCACTGCCAGGGAGCAGTCGAGCAGCCACCTGCGCCCAGGTCTCGGCGTTGGAGAGCAGCGTCGGACGACCGCGGTGGCCGTCGAAGGCCTCGGGGCGCCAGGCGGTGACCGGCAGGTTCGGACGGCCGGCCATCAGCTCCAGCACCGCCCTCGACTGACCGGCGACGAAACGAGGGTCCGCCTCGTGCACGATGAACGTGAGGCGCTCGGGTCGCTCCGCGACCGCGACCTGCAGGGCCTGCGCCACCTCCTCCCGGTCGCCGGGGACGACCAGGTGGATCTTGCGGCAGCGCAGGGCCTGAGCGGCCGCGACGGCTCCGTCGAGCACGAGGTGGGGGCGTCCGAGCGCGAGCGCGGCGTCCTTGAAGGAAGCAGGCTCGCCCTCGCTGAGGTTGACCACGACCACACGCCGCCTGCCGGCAGAGACGGCCTCGAGCTTGGTGGCGAAGGGGAACCCCGCTCCACCCCGGCCACGGAGCCCCCACTGGCGGGCCCGGCCGAGCAGGGTGGCCAGGTCCAGCTCGGGCAAGGGGCCGAACCGCGCCCGGTGCTCCGCGAGGCCGGGCCCCTCGCCGTACCCCGCCAGGAGCCGGTGTCCCTCACTGACCTGGAGCCGCTTCATCTGGTGCTGCCGGCTCGCTGCGGGAGCACCAGGGCGGTCGCGCGGGCGGTCACGGCCAGCCCCACGACACCGACACAGACCAGGGTCACCAGCCGTGACCACCCGGTCTGCGCGTCGGTGCCGATCCCGAGGCCGTGGACGACGGCGCTGACCCAGGCGGCGTACCCCAGGACGTGCACCACCCGCCAGGTGCGATGGCTCAGCCGGGTGCGCAGCACGCTGGTCAGCGCGACCACGACGATGATGTCGAGCGAGAGCGTGCCCAGGCCCAGCCAGAACGGCTCGTACGTCGACCCGGCGAACGGGACCACGGCCTGCCACCAGCGGATGTCGACGAAGGTGTCCAGCACGGCCGTCGCCACATGGGCCCCGAGCAGGGCCACCGCCAGCAGGCTCAGGTTGCGGTGGAAGGCCTGGGTCAGGAACCGCGGCACGCCGCGCCCGGCCCGGCCGAAGGTGGCCAGGATCCCCACCACCAGGGCGAGCGTGAACACGACCACGAGCACGGTGCCGGTGGCCCGGTTGAGGTACCACAGGAACGCGGTGTCGCTCACTGGTCTCCCTCCGGCCAGGCTCCGGTGCGGGTGACCGAACCGTCCAGAGCGACCAGTCGAGCATCGACCTGCCGGAACCGCAGCCATGCCGGAGCGTCCGCACCCAGGACGACCGCGGCGGTCGCCGCACCGTTGGCGGCCACGCAGCTCGGTCCGGTAGCGGTCACGGTGCGCCACACCTCGCGAGCAGACTCACCGGTGCGCGGATCGACCACGTGATGGACCTCCGCGCCGGCCCGCTGCCAGCGGCGTACCCGCGTGCTCGACGTGGCCAGGCCGCCGGCGCTGATCCCGACGAGGTCGTCGCGCAGAACGGCGTCCGGGTGCTCCCTGATCTCCACGGGCCACGGCTCCCTGGCGCAGCCGGTGACGGCGATGTCCCCACCGACGCTGACCAGCGCGGGGACTCCGAGCCTGTCCCCGATCATGGCGGCAGCGAGGTCGCTCGCCCAGGCCTTGCCCGTTGATCCGAGATCGAGGGCGGCGCCCTCCGGCAGCCGGACCCAGTCGTCCCCGAGCTCGACCCGGCGCCAGGCGTCCCGGTCCGGCGAGCTCGTCCTCAGGCCGACGGGGGTGAGGTCCGCGAAGTCACGGTCGTAGCCGAGGCTCACCATCGTGCGACCCAGCAGCGGGTTGACCAGCCCCTCGGTCTGCTGCGCGACGTCGAGGGCGACACCGACGGCACCGACCAGCAGGGGGTCGACGTCCACGCGGCGACCGGGCTCCCGGTTCACCCGGCTCAGGTCACTGTCCTCGCGGAACCGGCTGCAGGTGCGCTCGACCTCGCCCAGGACCCCGGCCACGAGTCGTTCTGCCGCGGGAAGCTGTCGACCGTCCTGGGTCGCGACGTGGACGTAGGTACCCAGAGCGCGGAAACGCGCGGCCGGGCCCGTCCTGGTGACGGACACGTCACGACCCCGAGCTCGGCGCCGGAGCCGGGGGCGGCGGGGGCGGGGGCGGGGGCGGCTTGGGAGCGGAGGGCCGTGGTCCGCTACCACTCGACCCCGTCCCCGAGCCCGATGAGACAGACCCAGAGGACCCCGAGGAGCCCGACGAGCCGATCGAGCGCGAGGCGGTGGAGGAGGCGGTGGAGGAACCGCTGCTCACCGGACCACCTGCACCGATCGTGGTGCTGGTGGCGACGACGGACCGGGTGTCGACGACGGTCTTGACCGGGTGTCTCTTCCAGACCGTGCGCACCTGCCGGGGTTGGGCGGCATGCCACGCTGCCTGCTGCCGTCGCCAGTCCGCCTGCGCCGCACGGTCGGCCTCCTTCCGCGCCGTCTCCTTCGCCGCCTGTTCCGCATGGAAGTCCTCAGAGGCAGCCCCCGCCAGCCATCCGCAGGCCGTCAGCACTCCCACGGTCGTCAGTCCGGTCAGCACGGACAAGGCGTGGCGGTAGCCGTCACGGGTGCGGGCGTTGTAGGTCATGGGGGTGAGTCTGCGCCGTTTTGCGCCAAGTGCGACTCAGAGCAGCGTTAAGTCCACGTCATCAAGTGCGGGCCGATCGACGGGCGTGAAGGGCCAGGAGCCCGACTCCTTGACGCAGACTTAGGGCAACGGCGAGGTGCGGATAGGGCGAGCCGTCGCATGCTCGGTCCATGAAGACCCTGAGCACCATCATGGCGGTGACGGCCCTCGCTCTTGGCAGCGCCGGAGGTGTCCTCGCCTACACCACCACCAGCTCCGGGGCGCCCCAGGCGTCCCAGCAGGTCACGTCCGCGACCCCCAAGGCAGTCTCCCCGGTGACGAAGCCCGCGGCCCAGATCCGGACGCGGTTCCGCCCCTGCAGGGCAGGCGCCCGGCTCGAGCACGGGAAGTGCGTGCGCCACGTCGTCCGCACCGTCGTCGTGCCCGCTCCCCCGGCACCGGTCGCGGTGGTCGTACCGGCCACGCGGACCGGGTCCGAGGACCACGCAGGCACGAGTGGGCGCCAGACGACCCAGACCCGCGAGGCTCACCCGCGCGCGGACCAGGTCTCCAGGGACGAGGTCTCCCAGGACCCTGAGCACGGCAAGGACCCTGAGCACGGTGTGGAGCAGGAGCACGACCCGGAGCAGGAGCACGGCGAGGACCCGGAAGTGCAGGGGGACGACTGAACCCGCTGGCGGTCAGGGTCTCAGGACATCGACTGCATCATCGGCAGTTCCAGCTGCACCAGGAACCCACCCCCAGCGGCTCGCGCTGTGTCGTGGACGCGCAGCCTGCCGCCCGCCGACACCGCCGTCCGCCGGGCGATGTCCAGGCCCAGACCGGTGGCACCGGGCCGACGGCCGACCGGCGCGGCCTGGTCCGGTCCCTGACCGGAGTTGCGCACGTCGATCTGGACGAGGTTCGCGTGACTGCTCAGTCGCACGAGGAACGGTGTGCCCTCCGGGGTGTGTGCGAAGACGTTGTCGATCAGCACGTCCACCACGTCGCGCAGGTCCGGCCCGGCGAGCGGGACCAGCAACGGGCCGGGCGCGAGCTGCTCCTCGAACCGTCGCCCCTGGTCCTCGGCCAACGGGCGCCAGAAGGCCACACGCGCGGACACGACCTCGGCGGCGTCGCACACCGACGTCATGTTCTCGCGCACAGGTCGACGGGCGTCGTGGACGATCGCGTCGATGTCACGCTGCAGGGTGGCGATGTGCTCCTGGAGGCGTGCGGCCTGCGCCGGGTCCTCGATGCTCTCCGCGTCCAGCCGGAGCGCCGTCACCGGGGTGCGCAGCCGGTGACTGAGGTCGCCGACCGCCGCACGCTCGGCAACAAGCAGCTCGGTGATCCGCTCGGCGAGCGCGTTCAGCGCCTCGGCGAGGTCGCGTGTCTCCGCCGGCCCGTTCACCTCGGCGCGGGCCTCGAGCTCCCCGCCGCGCAGTCGGTGAGCCGTGGCGGCGAGACCGACGAGCGGCTGGCTGATCGTGCGGCCGAGCCGGACGGCCACCGCGAGCGCCAGCGCCAGCAGGGCGAGACCGAGGACGAGGATGCTCATCCACGCGCGCATCACCCCGGTGTGCAGCTGGGCGGTCGTCACCCGGCTCACCACGACCTCGGTGCCGTCGGCCACCACCACCGGGAGCACCACCTTGCCCCCGCTGTCATCGATCACCGAGCTCGCCAGGCCGTCGCGGGCGCGGCGAACGTCGGGATCGGTGAGCAGGTCGGCACCCGGCGAGCCGAGCACCTGGTCGTCCTCGAGGATCAGCGACGTGCGCGCGACGCCCCTCGCGTCAGTCGCCTCGACGAGCTGCGGGAGCCGGGGGTTGTTGTCCAGGGTGGAGACGAGGATTGCCACGTTGCGGGCCTCCTGGTCGGCGGCCGCCATCGCACGGTCCTCCGCGAGCGTGCGCACCAGCAGGCACAGCGGGATGACGAAGGAGAGCACGACCGCCGACGTCGTCGCGGCCACCAGCCAGGCGATCCGACTCCGCATCAGGGGGCCTCGTGACCGTCGTCCCCAGGCAGACCGGGGTCGACCAGGCGCACCCCGACACCGCGGACCGAGTGGAGGTACCTCGGCTTCGCCGCAAGCTCGGGGAGTCGGCGGCCGAGCC
>JBKJON010000166.1:0-3305 GCA_046595715.1 Marmoricola sp. | reverse complement strand
CATCGGACTGCCTCATGAGACCCACGGCGAGGAGGTCGGCGCGGCCGTCTCGCTGCGACCCGGAGCCGACCTGAGCGTCGACGACCTTCGAGAGTACGTGAAGGCCCGGGTGGCGCCGTACAAGTATCCGAGGGTGATCTGGGTCCTCGACGACCTGCCCAAGGGCGACACCGGCAAGATCCTCAAACGGGCGATCGACAAGCCGGTCGGAGTGTTCTCATGAGCACGCTCGAGGTCAACGACGTCGGTGTCCGGTTCGGCGGCCTGGTCGCTCTCGAGAGCGTCTCCTTCGACGTCCCCGAGGGCACGGTCACCGGCGTGATCGGACCTAACGGCGCAGGCAAGACGACGTTGTTCAACGTGATCAGCGGGTTCGTCAAGCCGACCAACGGGACGCTCACCTGGAACGGAGAGCCGTTCTCGCCCCGTCCTGACCGACTGGTCCACAAAGGCATCACCCGCACGTTGCAGGGCGTGGGCCTCTTCAACCACCTCACCGCCCTGGAGAACGTCATGGTGGGTGCCGCGACCAGCCGCAAAGCCGGGTTCGGCTCGGCACTCCTGGGCCTGGCGCGCAGCGACCGCGACGAGACCCGCCTCCGCGAGGAGGCCCGAGACTGGCTGGGACGCCTCGGTGCCGGTGACGTCGCCGACCAGGTCGCCGGTTCACTGGCCTATCCCGTGCAGAAGCGGGTCGCGCTCGCCCGGGCGCTGGTGAGCCATCCGCGGCTGCTGATGCTCGACGAGCCGGCCGGTGGCCTGGGCGCCGAGGACCTCGAGCCGCTGGCCGACCTGATCAAGGCGCTCCCGCGCGAGTGGGAGACGCCGTGCTCGGTGATGCTCGTCGAGCACCACATGGATCTGGTCATGAAGGTCTGCGACAAGGTCGTGGTCCTGGACTTCGGCAAGTGCGTCGCTGCGGGCACGCCTGCCGAGGTGCAGGCCGATCCTGCCGTCGCCGCAGCCTACTTGGGTGTCGAAGTGACCGATGAGCCCGGCAACATCGAGGAGGTGCCGTCATGACCGCGATGCTCGAGGTTTCCGGGCTCCGTTCGGGCTACGGCCGGCTGGAGGTGCTGCACGACTTCGGTGTCGAGGTCGACAAGGGCACCATCACCGCGGTGCTGGGTGCCAACGGCGCCGGCAAGTCCACGATGCTCAAGACACTCTCCGGCCTGGTCCGACCCACCGCGGGGAAGGTCGCTTTCGAGGGCGAGGACATCACTCGCCTGCCGGTGGAGGGCCTGATCCAGCGCGGGTTCACGCACGTGCCCGAGGGCGGCGGCGTGATCCCCGAGTTCACTGTGGAGGAGAACCTCCGGCTCGGTGGTCTGTGGCGCAAGGGCGCGGCCGGCGCCAAGGTGACCACTCAGGCCATCGAGGAGGTCTACGACATCTTCGAGCGGCTGCGGGAGCGCCGTACGTTCCACGGGCACCAGCTCTCCGGCGGTGAGCGACAGATGCTCGCGCTCGGGCGCGCCTTGGTCTCCAAGCCCAAGATGCTCCTGCTCGACGAGCCGTCGCTCGGCCTGGCGCCGCCGATCGTCGCCCGCATCATGTCGCTCCTCCGGGACCTTCGCGATCAAACCGGACTGACCGTCCTGCTCGTCGAGCAGAACGTCGGCAGTGCGCTCAGCATTGCCGACGAGGGCGTTGTGGTCTCGGTCGGCAAGGTGGTGGCTCGCGGTCACGCGGCCGACCTCCAGTCCGACGTCAAGCTCCGTCACGCTTACCTCGGCTTCTAGGAGGACTCATGGAACGCTTCATCCTCTTCACCGTCAACGGATTCGTGTTCGGGGCCATCTACGCCTCGATCGCACTTGCGCTGGTGATCATCTGGCGCGCTACCCGGGTGCTCAACTTCGCCCAGGGCGCCCAGGGGGTGGCCTCGGCGTACATCGCCTGGACGGTCACCGACCTGACCGGGTCGTTCTGGCTCGGCTTGATCGCGGCACTGATCAGCGGCCTCCTCATCGGAGCGCTGGTGCAGCTCACCGTCTTCCGGAGCGCCGAGAAGATGCCACATCTCAACGCCGTGATCATCGGGGTCGGTCTGCTGATCCTCATCGAGGCCGTGCTCGGCATGCTGTTCTCGATCGAGCAGACACGCACGATCGACACCGCGTTCAGTGGGACCAAGCTGCGGCTGGGGGACACCCCGCTGGTCTCCCGCCAGGACCTCTTCGTCATCGGCACAGTGCTGCTCGTGATGGCTGCCCTGGGCTACCTGATGACCCGTACCCCGCTGGGGCTGCGGATGCGCGCCTCCGCTTTCGCACCCGACACCGCGCGGCTGATGGGCGTGAAGGTGCCCCGCATGCTCACGCTCGGGTGGGCGCTGGCAGGCCTGGCCGGTGCGGTCGCGTCGATGTTGGTGATCCCCACCTCCGCTGAGCTGATCCCGCAAGTGATGGACGGCGTCTTCGTGCTCGGCTTCACTGCCGCCGTGGTCGGCGGGTTGGACAGCCCGGTGGGCGCTGTGGTCGGTGGACTGGCCACCGGACTGGTCCTCTCCTACACCGGCGGCTACATCAGCGCCGACCTGATCTACCCGGCGGCACTGGTGCTGCTGGTGGTTGTCCTGCTGGTCAAGCCCGAGGGCCTGTTCAGCTCCGTCCAGGCAAGGAGGGTCTGATGAGGTTTCTGACCGGAGCCACGTGGCTACGCCACTTGCTCTACTCGCTGGCCTTCGCCGTCGTGGCGATCGCGGTCGTGTTCGCGGTGGACGACTTCACCGCGACCCAGGTCGGCACCTTGGGTGCCTACCTCTGCGTCGCGTTCGGCCTCACGGTGCTCGTCGGCGGCAACGGCCAGATCTCCCTGGGCCACGCCGCGTTCATGGCGGTGGGCGCCTACACGATGGCGAAGTTCCTGCCGGGCTACGCCGACGAGTTCGGGATGGCGTCCATCCCCATGGTGGTGGTCGGCCTGCTGCTGGCCACGCTCGTCACCGCGCTAGTCGGCGTGGTGATCGGCCTGGCGGCGGCCCGTCTGCGCGGCCCCTACCTCGCCGGCGCCACCCTGGCCCTCGGCGTTTCCGTCACGGGCTTCGCCACGTACTTCCACGACGCCTTCAACGGTGACCAGGGACTGCCGATCCCGGTGCCGGCGCTCCCGGCGACGCTGGAGAACATGCAGTGGGGTGTCGACCGCCTGGTCGCGCTGATCACCGTGCTGTCAGCCGTCGTGGTGTTCTTCCTCCTGGCCAACCTGAAGAGGTCGGGCGTGGGCAGGCACCTCGGCGCCGTCCGCGACCACGAGATCGCCGCGCAGCTCTGTGGCCTCTCGGTGCCGCGGGAGCAGGT
>JBKJON010000073.1:0-4917 GCA_046595715.1 Marmoricola sp. | reverse complement strand
CGCGCGTTGCTGCACGCCGTGGGCAGTTCGTGCACCGCAACCAGCTGACCGTCGAGGCGTATCTCCGGGGTTGGCTGGAAGGGCATGCGCTGGAGGTCAAGCCGAAGACCCATGAGGACTACCGCTCGCTGATCGAGCGCTACGTCGTGCCGCGGATCGGGCGGATGCGACTGCAGTCCGTGAAGCCCGCGACCCTGAGCATGTTCTACGCGACCTTGCGGCGTGAGGGCGGAGCGTCTGGGCAGGGACTCTCGCCACGGACGGTGAACTACGTGCACTCGGTGCTGCGAAAGGCTTTCAACGATGCGGTGAACATTGACCAGGTGATCGTCGTGAACCCGGCGACCCGTGCGAAGCGTCCACCTGTCGAGGCAGTCAGTCAGGTGCACGAGGTCTGGGACGCGAGTCAGCTCGCTCGGTTCCTCGACGAGATCAAAGCCGATCGGCTCTACCCCTACTACCGGCTGGCGGCGTACACCGGCGCCAGGCGCGGGGAGCTGCTGTTCCTGCGGTGGTCGAGCGCGATCCTCGATGACGTCGACCCCCACATCTGGATCAGGGGCGCGACGGTGATCGTCCGCGGCCGGCGGGTCGAGGGCACGACCAAGACGGGTCGAGTACGTCGGGTGAGCCTCGATCCGGGCACTGTGGAGGTCCTGCGTGAGCACGCCGAGCGCCAGGCGAAGGAGCGCGAGCTCGTGGGGGCTTCGTGGCCCACCGGCGACTGGGTGTTCCGGATGGAGATGGGGACGCCCCTGCGCACCGACCTCCCCGGCGAGCTGATGCGGGCCACGCTCCGTCGGGTGAATCGCGAGCGACAGGTCCTGATGCCGATCCGGTTCCACGACTTGCGGCACGTGCACGCCACGCTGCTGCTCCAGGACGGCGAACCGGTCCACGTCGTGGCTGAGCGCCTCGGCCACGCAGATCCGTCCATGACGTTGCGTGTCTACGCCCACGTGATCAGGAGCCAGCGAGCCAGCTCGGCGGCTCGTTTCGCGCGGATCATGGGCGAGACACCGCATCTCGAGGGGTGACCGTGTTGGCACCCGCTGTTAGCAGGGCGGCGGGGTCACTCTCCCGCCAGATCAGCCCATGTCGCGCTGACCTGCTGAAACTCGCTCCCCGGGTAGGAGTCGAACCTACGTCGCTAGTCCTGATTCAAAGTCAGGCGGGCCCTGCCGGCAGACCAACCGGGGAAAGACATTCGGCACGAGGCTACCGGTGACTGGTCGGACACCTGCTCTTCACCTGGGAATGGGCTGCGCGTCATCCGGAACGGGTTCCGTCACAGGCATGACAACTCTCGGGAAGATCTCCGGTGCCATCGTCCTGGCACTGCTCGCCACGACCACCACCATCGGCCCCGCCGAAGCCGACTCTTCCGGGCACTCCCCCGGGAAGAGGTACGGCGGAGCCCTGGTGATCGGGCACCGCGGAGCGGCGGGCTACCGGCCCGAGCACACGCTCGAGTCCTACCGCCTCGCCATCCGGATGGGTGCGGACTACGTGGAGCCCGACCTGGTCTCCACCAAGGACGGCGTGCTCGTCGCCCGCCACGAGAACCTGATCACCGACACGACCGACGTCGCCACCCACCCTGAGTTCGCCGGCCGCCGGACCACCAAGACGATCGACGGCACGTCGATCACCGGCTGGTTCACCGAGGACTTCACCCTCGCCGAGCTCAAGACGCTCCGCGCCAAGGAGCGACTCCCCCTGGTCCGGCCCGCCAACACGGCCTACGACGGCAGGTTCGAGGTGCCGACCCTGGACGAGGTGCTGGATCTCGTCCTACGAGAACAGCGTCGTACGCACCGTCGGATCGGGGTCTACCCCGAGACCAAGCACCCGACGTACTTCACCTCGATCGGGCTGCCGCTCGAGAAGCCTCTGCTCGCTGCCCTGCACCGCCATCGGATGGACCGCCCTGGCTCGCGGGTCTTCCTGCAGAGCTTCGAGACGGGGAACCTGCGTCGTCTGGACCGGATGACCCGGCTGCCGATCATCCAGCTGGTCGACTCGTCCGGTGCGCCGTACGACCTCAGGGCTGCCGGGGACCCGCGCACCTACCGTGACCTGGTGACCCCGACGGGCCTGCGTGCGATCTCGAGGTACGCCGACGGCGTCGGCCCCAACAAGGACCTGGTCATCCCCCGCGATGGCGCGGGGGACGCCACCGCACCGAGCCACCTGGTCCGCGACGCCCATCGCTCCGGGCTTGTCGTGCACGTGTTCACCCTGCGTCGGGAGAACCAGTTCATGGCCCGCAACTTTCGCATCGGGACGGACCCCAACGCGGTCGGTGACCTCGCCGCCGAGGTGCGCGCCTTCCTCGACGCCGGCGTCGACGGGCTCTTCAGCGACAACCCGGACGTCGCCGTCTCCGCCCGCAACGAGTGGCGACGAGGCGGGCGCGCGGCCGCCTGACCCCGGTAACCCCCGGGCTGCACCACCCGCTGCGTATCAGGACAGCACCGGCGCCACTCCTCCATCATGGGCAAGAGGCGTTGGGAGCTCCTATGGAAACCGTCGAACTGCGGGTGCACGGAGTCCACGGCACGTCCCCTGCGACGATGCTGGGCGTCGACGGTGGCGACGTCGGGCAGGTGGCCGGCGACGGTCTCACCGGGATCTACCGCGCCACGGGAGCGCTGCCCCACCGCAGCCTCGACGGCACGGGCGTGAGCGTGGAGGCCTACTCGTGGGGTGCGCTCACCTCGGGAGTCCAGGGTTTTCTCGGCTGGGTCAAGCGGGCCCTGTGGCTCCTGCTGCTGCCGTTCGCATTGGTCAACCTCGCCTACTGGGCCCGCCTCGAGCTCGGCCGCGACAGCGGCCAGGCGCGCTGGGGTGCCCGAGCGGTGCGGGTGTCCGGGCTGCTGCTCACCGTCTTCTTCATCCTCACCCCGTGCGTCCTGGCCATCGACCTCGGCGCCTGGCAGTGCTACCGCTACGGCGTTCCCGGTTGCAGCCGGATCCCCGACCAGCTGGACTTCCTCGGCGGTTGGGAGCCGGGACAGCGCCTGGCCCTGGCCACCCTGCTACCGATGGCCGCGGTCGCGATGCTGTGGTTCCTCTCGAAGACCTCGATGGCACGCTATGAGAGCGTGTCCGACGCCCTGGACTCCCCGCCGGTGCTGTCCACCCGGCACGTGCTGCTGCACCCCCAGCTCTGGAACGGTACGACGCGCACGCTGAGGCTCCAGCGACTCCACCTCACCGCCGGGATCGCCACCGTCGTCGCGTTCTCGGGGATCCATCTCCTGAGGGCCACCGGCCTCCCGGCACCGTGGGGCTGGTCCCTGCTGCTGTGGGCCACGGTCACGATGAGCGCTCTCCTCCTGCTCCTCGCCGCCGCCCTGGTGTGCGTCACCCACCCGGACGACGTCGAGCCCCTCACGGTGACCACCTGTGGCGGTGGACTCCCCGGCCTGCTCCACCGAGCCCGGGCACTCACTCCGCAGTTCGACACCGCTGTGCTGGGCCTCGCGGCGCTGACCTACCTGCTGCACGTGCTCGCCCTGTCCACGGTGGGCCATGGGGGCCCGCGCGGGTCCTCGGTGGACGAGTCGCTCGACTTCACCGGTCGCAACGTCTGGATCATCGCGGTGTTCGTGGGGCTCACCGTCCTGCACCTCAGCGTGTTCACCGGAGGAAGGATGAAGCCGCGGTCGGCCCTGCTCGTCGTGTTCGGAACACTCGGCGCGTTGATCGTCGTCGTCGTGCTCCGTGCCCTCGGGCTGTACGACGCGGACACGGCCTGGTCGGTCGTCGGGGCCGCTGCGGTCGCCGTCGGGTTCTGGTTGCTGTTGGCGCACTGGCAGTACCGTCGCTCCCCCGCGACCAACGACGACAAGGCGTGGCGGGGTGCCGGCGCCTCGGTGCTGCTGGCGGCCGCGGCCTGGATCGCACTGCTCTTCACCTCGGGCACGGTGATCGCCTCCGCGAACTACCTCAACGGTCCCTCGCACGGGGTCGGTGACCTCGTCAGCCGGGTCGAGGGTCGCAAGGTCGCACCCACGACCCTCGATCTCGCCAGCGACGAGGGCCGGCACCGGTTCGTGGCCACCGGCGAGGTCACGCTGAGGCACGCCCGCGTGAGCGTGCGGTCGGGCCAGACCCGGATCTCGGCCGGCACCATCGAGATGAAGGGCCTGTCGCTGGCCGTGGACCCCGACCGGGCGCGCGCGGACTCCTTCACCGAGGGACGCGGACGCACCATCGTCGATGAGCCGTCGACGCTGACCGTGCCGTCGCGGACGGTGCTGCTCGCCGACAGCTGTCTGCGGGCGACCGCGAGCCGGTGCACCGCCGAGGAGTCCCAGTTCCACTCGGCCGGGGTGCTCACCCTGCCCGGGACCGACGACCCGGCTGCTCCCGCCACCCTGATCGTCGAGAAGGGCGTGGCCCTGGATCCCGTCGACGCCCCGGAGGTGCCGTTGGCCGTCCCCCAGGTGCTGATCTGGACCCCGATCGGCCAGCTGCTGTGGCTGGTCCTGGTAGCCGTGGCAGTGCTGGGTTGCCTGCTCGTGTTCGGGCGCTTCGTGGCCCCCAGGCTCGGCGAGCCGTTCGCGTCCGGGGGCGCCCCCGACGACGAGGTGCCCCTTCGGGACCGGGAGAAGGCGCTCAAGGCCCGACGCAGTGCCGCCCTGGCTCACCGGGCCGAGACGCTGCTCGACGTCGTCGGCGCCATGACCTCCCCCGTCGCGCTGGTGATCGTGGTCGCCTCCATGTCGGGGGTGCCCCCGTGGGAGCTCGACCTGCCCTGGGTGGGCTGGACCCGCGAGGTCGCCACGGCCTCGATGTATCTCGTCGTCGCCATGTCCGCCGGCCTGGTCCTGCTCGGTTCGCAGATCCGCCGTTCGGAGAAGACCCGCAAGGCCGTCGGAGTGATCTGGGACCTGACCACGTTCTGGC
>JBKJON010000071.1:0-2800 GCA_046595715.1 Marmoricola sp. | reverse complement strand
CGACGACCGTCGTCGCCACCACCACGACCGACCCCACGGGTGCCCAGACCAGCGAGCAGCTCCCCAAGACCCTGCTCACCCTGGCGGTCACCCAGAGCGAGGCAGAGCGGGTGCTCTTCTCCAGCCAGAACGGCGAGCTCGCCTTCGGCCTGATGAACAACGACTCGCAGGTGGCGGCCAGCAAGGGCGTCAACACCGCGAACCTGTTCCAGTGACCCGGGTCTGATCCCACTCCCCTGCCCCACAGACTCAAGGAAGGACCCGGATGCCGATCCTCGTCGAGGCCGACACCACCACCGCCGGCGTGCTGGTGACCGCGCTTCCGGCGGGCTCACCGGTCGTCTCCCGACCCGATGACGTGGACGGTCTGCTGATCGGGCGCGGCCACTCGGCCGTCGTGATCGGCCCGACCGTCGACCTGCCCGTCGCCGCTGCCCTCGCCGAGCGCACCCGGGGCGCCCACCCCGCCACCAGCGTCATCCTGATCCGCCACGGGCTCGTGCCCGAGGTCTTCGCCCAGGCCATGCAGGTCGGGATCGGGGCCGTCGTGGCGGCCGACGACCCGGGGGCGCTGGTCACTGCGCTCAGCCGGGCCAAGGGCACCTGGGAGGCGATCCACGGACCCAGCGACCCCGGAGACCGCGACGGTCGGGTCATCACGGTGTTCTCGCCCAAGGGCGGCGTCGGCAAGACGACGATGACGGTCAACCTGAGCGTCGCCCTCGCCCGGACGAACGCCGAGGTCTGCGTCGTCGACCTGGACCTCGCCTTCGGCGACGTGGCCATCACCATGCAAGTCATCCCGGAGCACACGATCACCGAGGCCGCCGATACCGAGGACCTGGACTACTCGCTGCTCAAGCAGCTCCTCATCCGCCACGAGAGCGGGATCACG
This sequence comes from Marmoricola sp., assembly GCA_046595715.1. GTDB lineage: Bacteria > Actinomycetota > Actinomycetes > Propionibacteriales > Nocardioidaceae > Marmoricola. Next base: position 1,905 of record JBKJON010000071.1, on the reverse strand, counting down.
ATCCTCGCCGCCCCCACGCATCCCGAGGGTCGCGACGCGATCACCGCCAACCTCGCCCGGAGGGTCATCCAGACGCTCAGACGACACTTCGACTACGTGGTCATCGACACCCCACCCGGCTTCGACGACCAGGTGCTGGGCGCCTTCGACGAGACCGACGAGGTCGTCATCGTGGCCACCCTCGACGTCCCCACGATCAAGAACGTCAAGGTCTCGCTGGAGACTCTCGACCTGCTCCGTCTGGTGCCCAACGGCCGTCACCTCGTGCTGAACCGCGCCGACGAGGAGGTCGGCCTCTCCCTCGTCAACGTCGAGGAGATCCTGGGCATGAAGGTCACGATCTCGCTGGCGAGCTCCACTGCCGTCGCCAGCGCGACCAACCACGGCCGACCGATCGTGCTCGCCAAGCCCGACCACCCGGTCTCCAAGGCCATCGACGCGTTCGCCCGGCAGCTCGCCGGCGAGAGAGTCCCCGGCGCCGACTCCGTCGTACCCGCCAAGCGCGGGCTCTTCGGACGCCAGAAGAAGTAGGGAGAACCATGAGCAGCCTCAGCGAGCGTCTTGCCACCCTCAACCGCACCCAGGCACCCACCGTTGCTGACCCCCCGGCCACCGAGGCGTCGCCCAAGCGGCGGGCCGACGTGCCGATCGACGCTGCCCCCAGCACCGGGGCCGACCACGCCAAGCCCCACACGTCTCCCCCTGCTCCCGAGGAGGCGGTCGCTCCTGCGGCCCCGGTCGCTACCCAGACCGACCTCGCGGCCGGACCTGGCCACGCGGGGAACCAGAGCGCGAGCGGCGTGAGCAGCCCCAGCAGCAGCGGACCGTCCAAGCAGGGACAGGGTGCCACCAAGGCGGCGGCCCGCGCCGGGTTGGCCAAGGACCGCTTCGAGGACCTCAAGGAGAACGTGCACACCGAGCTCCTGCAGCAGCTGGGCCCCCAGCTCTACGACTCCGACCTCGACGCCAAGGACCTGGAGTCGAAGGTCCGGGCCGTGCTGGCGGACGTGCTCGCCGGGAGCAACCGCCCCCTGACCCGCGTGGACCGTGAGCGGATCACCCAGGACATCTCAGACGACATCCTCGGCTACGGCCCGCTGGAGCCCTACCTCCGCGACAACGACGTCGCCGAGATCATGGTCAACGGCCCCTTCGACATCTACCTCGAGCTCAAGGGCAAGCTGGTCAAGGTCGACGGCACGTTCAAGGACGAGGCCCACCTGCGGCGCACGATCGACAAGATCGTCTCGCGCATCGGCCGCCGCGTCGACGAGTCCTCCCCCATGGTCGACGCCCGGCTTCCCGACGGCAGCCGCGTCAACGCCGTCGTACCGCCGCTGGCCATCGACGGCAGCACGTTGACCATCCGAAAGTTCGCCGCCGACCCGCTGACGGTCAACGACCTCATCCGGTTCGGCTCGCTGAGCGACCGGACCGCCGACTTCCTGGATGCCTGTGTACGTGGGCGCCTCAACGTCGTCGTCTCGGGCGGCACCGGAGCCGGCAAGACCACGACCCTCAACGTGCTGTCCTCCTTCATCCCCACCGACGAGCGCATCGTGACCATCGAGGACGCAGCCGAGCTCCAGCTCAAGCAGGACCACGTCGTCCGCCTCGAGTCCCGCCCCGCCAACATCGAGGGCAAGGGTGCGGTCACCATCCGCGACCTCGTGCGCAACGCCCTGCGCATGCGGCCCGACCGCATCGTCGTGGGCGAGGTCCGCGACTCCTCCGCGCTGGACATGCTCCAGGCCATGAACACCGGGCACGACGGCTCGATCTGCACGGTCCACTCGAACGGGCCACGCGACACCTGCTCGCGCCTCGAGACGCTGGTCCTGATGGCCGGCATGGACCTGCCCATCCGCGCCATCCGCGAGCAGGTCGACCGCGGAGGCCACCTGC
>JBKJON010000069.1:0-10434 GCA_046595715.1 Marmoricola sp. | reverse complement strand
AGCGCCGTACCCACACTGGTCTCCAGGGCCGAGCGCGCATTGTTGCTTGTCCTCGGAGCCGAACGTCGCTCCTTCGTCGGCCGCATCTGGACCGGCGACATCGTCGGCGGAGCTGCTGCCCGCGCGGAGTGCCCTGTCGTCGTCGTCGCCCCTGAGTGGGACGCCAACGAGAAGCACGACCGCGTCGTGGTCGGCCTGAAGTCGCTGGGTGACGCCCCCGGGCTGCTCGCGGCCGGCCTTGCCCTGGCGCACGGGTGCAAGGCCGAGCTGCTCGTCGTACACGCCTGGAAGCTCCAGTCGGGGTACGACGACATCATCGCCAGCCGCGTGGACGCCGACGGCTACGGGCATCGCATGACCAGTCTGATCGAACCCGTGATCAACTACCTCAGGCAGGGACACCCCGACGTCGCGCTCCGCGTCGAGGTGCTGCATGCCCAGCCCGCGTTCGCACTCGTCAGCGCCTCCGCAACAGCAGACCGCCTGCTGCTCGCACGACCGGAGCACGCCGGTGTCCCGCACCACCTCGGTTCAGTGACCCGCGCAGTCCTGCACGAGGCACGATGCCCCGTCGAGATCCTTCCCCCGAGTGGTCCCAGCGACAGATGACCAAAGCCCCTGGGACTGCTATACCCCCCTCGGTATCTTGAAGTCCTACCCAAGGAGCAGCCAGTCCGCCGCCGACCTGAGCGGGACACCACTACCGACCGCAGCCACCCTGCGACGCCGCAGGAGCGTCCTGTTCCAGCTGCCCCGATTCGTTGCGTGCAACCTGCGCATCCTCCGGATGGCCGCCAAGGGTCACCACCAGTCACACCCCACCGCTCGAGGGTGCCTACGTCAGGCACCACGAAAGGAAATCCCCATGACCACCACGGACCACAGCGCCGGGCACGGCAAGAAAGTCCTGGACGACCTCTCGCCCCTTCACCGCGCACTCCGACGAGCGATCCCCGACGTCTACCACGGCTTCGGCGAGCTGCACCGAGCATCGCTCGCTCCCGGCGCCCTCGAGGTGAAGACCAAGGAGCTGATCGCGCTCGCGATCGGCGTCGTCCAGGAGTGCGACGGTTGCATCGCCTCGCACGGCCAGGCCGCAGTACGCGCCGGAGCGACCCGGCAGGAGGCAGCCGAGGCCATCGGTGTCACCTTCTTGATGAACGGCGGTCCCGCCACGATCTACGGCCCGCGGGCCTACGACGCGTTCTGCGAGTTCGCCGAGGCGGCCGACCCGACCATCAGACCGGTCTAGCCGGCCGGGGCCATCCGGCGCAACGCTTCGATCTCCTCGTTGAACGCCGTCAGAAGGTCCTCGGGGTGGGTGATGATGCCGGTGTCCACCTTGAACCCGACGAACACGGATCCGTCGTAGCTGAAGATGGCAGTACCCAACGCCTGGTTGCCCGACTCCGGAGCCCACCCGAGCATGGCCGAGATACGCGTTCCCGCCACGTATCGCGACGTCGAGGGCCCGGGCACGTTGGTGGTCACCCCTGTCGCCTTGTTCGCGAAGAAGTCGACCACGAGCCGCTCGAGCTCGGGGCCGGTGTGCCCGATTCCCTGGATCATCCCCATGGTCAGCAACGCCTCCGGCGAGCTCTTGATCGCGTCCATCCGTCGTTTGGTCTCGGCCAGTCGGGCGAACGACGTCCCCAGACCGCTGGGCAGCGTGTACAACACCAGGGCGAACCGGTTTCCCAGCTCTCGGGGCAACGGCTCGTCGTGCGGGCGCAGGTTGATCGGCACCATCGTCGGGATGTCGACGGCCTCACCGTGATGCGTCGTGAGGTACGTCGACAACGCCCCCGCGAGGGCCGACATCAGCACGTCGTTGACCGTGGTGCCCGTCCTGTGGGCGACCGACACCACCTCGTCCAGCGGGATCGGCGGAGCCCAGATCGCGCGCTTGGACACCGTGGCCACGCCGGACACGGCTGAGTCCGGGTTGCGGGCGAGCAGCAGCTTCGTGGTGACACCGGTGGTCTTCGCAGCGAGCTTCACGGCCTCGCCCAGATGTGTGGTGGTGAGCAGACGGGGTGCGTCGAGCAGAAGCGACGCAGTGGCGCCGGCCAGGTGCACCGCCGCACCCAGCCGACTGCGCGCGGAAGGCCTCACCGTCGGGGGCGCGTCGGCGGCGACCTCCGGCGTCTCGTCGGTGAGCGACAACAACACCTGTGTCAGCGCGATCCCGTCAGCCATGGCGTGGTGCAGACGGCTGTAGATCGCCGCGCCGTCACGGTAGCCGTCGACGAGGTGCATCTCCCAGAGCGGACGGTCACGCGGCAGCGGCGTACTCAGGTGCGAGGTCACGTAGTCCTGAAGCTCCCCATCACCTCCGGGGGCGGGCAGGGTGACCCGGTGGACATGACGTGCCAGCGAGAAGTCGGCGTCGTCCTCCCAGCGTGACGGCAGGAGGGGTAGACCGGCCACGGCCGGGACGGCGCGCTGGCTGAACACGGGGTAGACGTCGACGACCCGTCGCTGCAGGACGCCGAGGAACCGCTCCCAGTCCGGCGGACTCTCCAGCGTCATCAGGCTCTCGATGACCATCAGGTTGTTGGCGCGGTCCATGTTGAGCCAGATGGTGTCCACGGGATCGATCGGTCTGGTGCCCATGGGTCGACCCTGCTCCTCCGTGGCGTGCCACGGCAGGGTCGGAGGTCCCCTGCCTCGGGGCGAAGACCGACCGCGGACAGGACCTTCGCCTCTGCTGCACGCTCCGTCGCTGGACGAGGCTGGGCCCGTGGACAGACTCACTCCGCTCGCAGCCACCTTCCTCGAGGCCGAGGACGTCGATCAGCACGCGTCGTTGGCGATCGGCTCCCTCGCTGTCTTCGAGGGACCCGCACCTGACTTCGACGAGTTCGCCAGGACGATCGAGGGCCGCCTTCCGCTGATCCCGCGGTACCGCCAGAAAGTGCGGCGCGTGGTCTTCGACCTGGCTACCCCGGCGTGGGTCGACGATCCGGAGTTCGACCTCGGCAGGCATCTCCGGCGTGCGGCGCTGCCGAGTCCGGGCGGTCGCCACGAGATCGACGAGTTCATCAGCGCTGTGATGTCGCAACGGATGGATCGCCATCGTCCCCTGTGGGAGTACTGGTTCTGCGAGGGGCTGGCCGATGGCCGTTGGGCCCTTCTGTCCAAGATCCACCACAGCATGGTCGACGGCGTCTCCGGCTCTGATCTCTACCGCCTCATCCTCGACCCCACGGCGTCCCCGCGCGAGCCGGTGGCCGACGACTGGACGGCGAAGGCACCTGACTCCGCCGCGTCCTTCACGGCCGCCGCGATCCTCGAAGTAGTGGCCTCACCGGTGCAGACCGCCCGGGCCGTCATCAGGACCGTCGCGGCGCCGCGCCTGCTGGCCCTCACCGCCTCGGCGTCGACCCAGGGCCTGTGGAAGCTCGCCTCCGCCGCGCGCCCGGTCCACGCCACGTCCCTGACAGGACCGCTCGACGGGAGTCGCCGCTACGCCTGGACGCAGGCCTCCCTGACGGACATCCGGACCGTCCGCGCCGCCCACGACGTGACCGTGAACGACGTCGCGCTCGCGGCGGTGACCGGAGGCTTCCGACGCCTGCTCCAGCATCGCGGCGAGACTCCTGACGCGCACGCCCTCCGCTCTCTGGTCCCGGTCTCGATGCGGGAACCCGGCGAGGAGTCCATCCCCGACAACCGGGTCTCGCTGATGCTCCCCTACCTGCCCGTCGACGTGGCGGACCCGGTGGAGCGGCTGAAGACCGTCCATCGGCGTATCCACGAGCTGCAGGCCAGCCACGAGCCGGAGGCCGGAGGCAGCCTGATCTCGCTCGCAGCGTTCGGTCCCTTCGCTGCCGTGTCCGAGGGCATCAGGCTCGGGCTGCGGCTACCGCAGCGACAGATCGCGACCGTGACCACCAACGTGCCCGGCCCCCGCGCGACGCTCTACGCGCTGGGCTGCGAGCTGCAGGAAGTGCTGCCCTACGTGCCGATCGCGGACCGGGTGCGGATCGGAGTGGCGATCTTCTCCTACCGGGACACCCTCACCTTCGGTCTCACCGGAGACTACGAAACGGCACGCGACCTCGACGTGCTCGCCGACGCGATCACGGAGTCGATGCGCGAGCTGGTCGACGCAGCCCGTCCCAGTTGAGCGACGCACCGTAGGTCGCCGACCGGGCACTCGCGTCACGTCGTACGACGCCGACCGGGCACTCACGTCACGTCGTACGACGCCGACCGGGCACTCTGGTCACGTCGTACCAACAAACGGCATCAGGCATCGGGACGCAACTGCCCACTCGGCGCCCCCACGCGAGCACGAACTGCCCGCTCGGCGCTCCCACACGAGCACGAACTGCCCACTCGGCGCCAGCTCGTGGGCTCTCACTTGACCTCCGCTCTCACGACGAGTCCGAGCCCGATGGCCTCTCCCCTGCGCCCGACATCCCCCAATGACCCTCTTGGCCCAGGCTGGGTCAGAGGCCCTGGGGCTGCCCCGTCTCACGGTTCGGCTCGCGTGCCGGTTCGCACGTGGTCGGGTGCGGTGCGAGCGGGAGACTCAGCCGCGAGGACGGCCAGAGCTGAGAGTGCAGCCAGCCGCTCGCGGGACGTCCCAGACTGCGGACCGCTCGCGCCAACACGACCACTGTGACGATCGGGAGCACGGCGCTGGGAACCATGTCCGGAGTGAACGCGACGTCTCCACCCGTCAGCGCCTGGGCCAGGACCCCGAGCCACAGTGCGGTGAACAGGGTCGTGATCTTGACCAGGACGACGCCTGCGAGCACCACCGACATCGGGTGCCGGCGGATGAGCATCACCCCGGTCATGATCACGACGGGCAGTGCGACCGTGAGGTCCAGGACGTAGACGGCGTAGGGCGTGCCGCCGGGCCCGAGGTGAGTCGGCGGCCGCCCGCCGAATGCTGAAGGCCCCACGTCGCTGAGCCACAAGCCGATGAACGCGACCCCGGTGAGGACCAGAAACCATCCCAGTCCGCGGGTCCCGAAGCCTTCCACGGCAGGCTGGACCGCCTCACTGTCCACCCTGACCAGGCCATCGAGGAGGGCGGCCGCGGACACCAGGACTACGAGTACGTAGACCAGGAAGAAGCGGTTCTCCTGCCAGCCGATCAGGTAGATCGCATAGGAGTAGGCGAGATAGAAGAGCAGACCCAGCCACAGGATGTGGGACGAGAGCGAGCCACGGCGGCTGCGGACACCGGCCCACACCAGGAACGGCAGGAGGAGCACGGTGAGCGCGTCCTGGGCGCGCGAGACCAGCACCAGGTCCTGCCCATAGCCTTGGTAGACGGTGGGAGCGAACAAGCCGTACGCGACGGCTGGTAAGAGGATCACCGCAAGGAGCAGCGACACCGCAACAGACGACCCCGTGGGTCGTGGCGGTGAGAGCGGGCTCGCCGTCTCGCGCGAGACAATGCGGGACTGGTCAGCCACCGGTCTGCTCGGCGACCGGGGCGTCCACCTCAGCGGCCACTTGCTCGCCCCACGTCTTCGCACGTTCGAGCTCACCGGGAAGGAGCGGTCCCATGGTGTCGGTCACATAGAAGCTCTGATGTCCAGCAGGTGCATACCCCAGGCGGCGCGCGATCTTGGCTGCCTTGGCCGCCGCCGACCCCGGCAGGTGGCGCACCTTGTCGACTCTCGTGTCGAAGGCCGCGAAGGACACGCTCTGGGTAGCTCGTGGCAAGTCGCTCAACCACTCGCGAAGCCCCCCTTTCTCGCTGTCGGCAGTCGCGCCCTTGGCAATGGCCTCTGCGCGCGTGGACGGCCTGCTCAGCGAGAACGCGTGGGTCGGTCCGCCCGCCACGATCAGGTCGATCCCTTCGCCGACCGGCGCCTCGCCGACCTCGTGCAACTCGACGTCCATTCGCTCACCGAGCCCCTCGGCCACGGCACGCGCGACCGCCTCGGTGTTGCCGAACATCGACTCGTACACCACGAGTACTCTCATGATTGCCTCCTCGGCAGTTCGCCCCTGAGACCTCCTCGGATCTCACGTCAAGGATCCAACGGGCGAGGAGCGCCGGTCAGAGTCCGATGACCCATCGCCCCGGGACCAACGTCGCCCACTGCCGCGGACGCGCATCAGACGAGCGCGAGTGTTGCGAAGCAAGTGGCAAGGCCCAGCGTCAGTGCGGACTTCCCTGACGCTCTACGGGTGGCGTCCACCGAGGTTCGCCAGGGTGCGAGCACTCCAGAACCTCGTGACGCCCCGGCCCTCGCCCGGCAGAACCCTGCCAGGTGGCCGGCGTACAGCCTCTCGTCACCGTCCCGCAGGCGACTTGGCAGCGAGCACCTGGCGAGCCATCACGATCCGCTGGACCTGGTTGGTGCCCTCGTAGATCTGGGTGATCTTGGCGTCCCGCATCATCCGTTCGACCGGGAAGTCCTGGGTGTAGCCGTAGCCTCCGAGCAGCTGCACCGCGTCGGTGGTCACTCGCATGGCCATGTCGGAGGCGAAGCACTTGGCTGCGGCACCGAAGAACGGCAGGTCGGGGTCGTCTCGCTCGGACTTGGCGGCGGCGACGTAGACCATCTGCCGTGCCGCCTCCAGGTTCATGGCCATGTCGGCGATCATGAACTGCAGCCCCTGGAACTCGGCCAGTCGCCGCCCGAACTGCGAGCGCTGCTTGACGTAGTCCGCAGCGAAGTCCAGCGCCCCCTGGGCGATGCCAACAGCTTGGGCGCCGATCGTGACCCGCGTGTGATCGAGGGTGCGAAGCGCCAGGGGAAGGCCAGAGCCGGGTTCGCCGATGATGCGGTCCCCGGGGATGTGCACGTTGTCGAAGACCAGGTCACGGGTGGGTGATCCCTTGATGCCGAGCTTGCGCTCCTTGGTCCCGAAGCTGAAGCCCTCGTCGGACTTCTCCACGATGAAAGCACTGATGCCCGCACCCCGACGTGCCTCTGGGTCGGTCACGGCCAGGACCGTGTAGTAGTCCGAGAACCCGGCGTTGGTGATCCAGGACTTCTGACCCGACAGCACCCAGTCGTCGCCGTCAGGACGGGCGCGGCACTTCATCGAGGCGGTGTCCGAGCCGGCTTCACGCTCGGAGAGGCCGTAGGAGAAGGCACCTTCGCCGCGCGCCAACGCCGGCAGGTAGCGTCGCTTGAGCTCCTCCGACCCACCGAGGATGAGCGGGAGACTGCCGAGCTTGTTGACCGCCGGGATCAGTGACGATGACGCACAGGCACGGGCGACCTCCTCGATCACGATGCAGGTGGCCAGGGCGTCTGCCCCCATGCCCTCGTAGTCCTCGGGCACGTGCGGGGCGTGGAAGTCAGCGGCCACGAGGGCGTCGTAGGCCTCCTGGGGGAACACCGAGCCAGCATCGTCGGCGGCGTACGGCGCGATCTTGTTCGTGGCCAGCTCCCGGACGGCGGCACGCAGGTCATCGTGGTCGTCGGAGAGCCGGTAGAGGTCGAAGTCGTGGGAAGCCATGGCGCTCAGGCCTCGACCTGGAAGAGACCCATGACCTCAGCGCGCCAGTCCTGGTAGTCGAGACCACCGATGCTCTCCTCGGCCGTCCTGGGCGGGGTCGTCAACGGATCCTTCGCACCGGTGGTCGCGAACTCCACGAGCTCGGCATCGCTGCGCTCGTCGCTGATCACGCGGACCCGGATGCGCTGGGGTGCCCGATCGGCTCGGATGGCGTGGGCGAGCACGTGCAGGATCATCAGGCGAGCCGCCCGATCGTCGGGGGCCGCCGCCTCCGACGACTGGTTCCCGGTCACCAGGAGGACGGTCGCCGGGTCGGCCAGCAGGGGCAGGACACGTTCGACGATCGCGAACCGCTCGATCAACCCGTCGCTCAGGAACGAGCGCACTCGTCGTACGACGGTGTCACCGCGGGCCGGCACCCTGAAGCCGAGCTGCACGTAGCAGTCGACGGCAGCGCAGTCCGGACCGAGGTCGGCCAGCGTGACCGTTTCAGCCCCTGTCTGCTCGAACGCCTTCGAGAGCGCTTCGACCCGATCGGTCGAGCCGGTGATCAGTGCCCGCATGGGTGACATGGGAGGCCTCCTCGCCTTCCGGTCTGACAGCGTCAGCCGGACTTCAGTACACCCCGATCGAGCGCTGCGAATAAGGGCCTTTGGTCCTCTATCGTCCCCCCGATGTCCTCTACCCCCAGCGTGGGCGTACGTGTCAGCGTGGTGTGAATGCAGCGGCTCCTCCGCGGGTCGCTCGCCCAGTGAGGGAAGCAGCAATGACGCCGCACACAGACACGGGACCCGCCCAGTTCACCGTCTCCGAGATCGGCCTGCACGTCGGGCAGGTTCTCGGCCACAGCGAATGGCGCGTGATCGAGCAGGCGGACGCCAACGCCTTCGGCGCTGCCACCCACGACGAGCAATGGATCCATACCGATCCCGTGCGAGCTGCGCAGGGGCCCTTCGGACGGACCATTGCGCACGGCTACCTGACGCTTTCCCTGGCGACTTCGCTCGTCGATGAGGTGTTCGAGGTCCCCGACGCCGTGATGATCGTCAACTACGGCGTCGACCGGGTGCGATTCCCCGCGCCGCTTCCGTTGGGCGCCCAGGTCCGCGCCGAGGTAGGTCTCAACAGCGTCGTCGAATTCGCCGGCGGGGTCCAGGCGTGTCTGAATCTCGTCTACGAGGTCGCCGGTCAGCCCAAGCCGTGCTGCGTCGCCGACGTCTTGCTGCGCTACTACACGGGACCTTCCGCGGCGTCGACATGACCACGGGGCGCACCCCGGGTGCGGACGTTCACGTGGTGGGGGCCAGACCAGCGGTGAGTCCGCACGGCTGGCGCGCTGCCGCGACACGACACGAGCGGACGTGGTGGGAGGACTGGGTGGTCTGGGCCGCGGATCAGGCCGGAGCCCTGGTCGCGCCGCCCGGGATGGGGTCTGCCGTGTACCCGCCGCTCGGCGACGCACCCGGTGACTACATCCACTCGTGACGCGCCGAACACCTCGCCACCCCGCCATCCGATCAGCAGGAGGAACCATGACGTCCCACTCGTTCACCGCCTTGACCCCCCTCGCATTCCTCGAGCGTGCGTCGGAGGTCTTCGCAGAGAAGACCGCCATCGCCTACGGCGACCGCCGGATCAGCTACCGCGAGCTCGGGGCCGAGGCGACACGTCTGGCACACGCCCTGCGGGGAGCGGGGGTTCGCCCGGGTGACCGGGTCGCCTACCTGGTGCCCAACATCCCCGAGATGCTCGTCGCGCATTTCGGTGTCCCGCTGGCCGACGCCGTGCTCGTCGCGGTCAACACCAGGCTCTCGCCCGAGGAGGTCGCCTACGTCTGTGACCACTCCGGCGCCTCAGTGCTGGTCGTCGACACGGAGTACCTTCACGCGCTCGCCCCGGTGCTCGACGTGCTGAAGTCGGTCCGGACCGTCGTCACTGTCCACGACCTCCACGGCCCTGCCGCCCACCAGGCTGTCGACGGTGACTTCGTGACCTACGACGACTTCCTGACCACCGGGTCGGACGAGCCGTTGCCCTGGTCGGTCGACGACGAGCTGAGCCTGATCTCCATCAACTACAGCTCGGGCACCACGGGGAAGCCGAAAGGCGCGATGTACACGCATCGCGGCGCCTACCTCAACGCACTCGGCGAGATCATCCACCAACGCTTCGACCCCGAGAGCGTCTACCTGTGGACGCTGCCGATGTTCCACTGCAACGGCTGGTGCACACCGTGGGCCGTGACCGGCATCGGAGCGACCCATGTGTGCCTGCGTGCCGTGCGGGCCGACGAGATCTGGAGACTTCTCGACGAGGAACGCGTCACCCATCTCGACGGTGCACCGACCGTGCTGACGACGATCGCGGAGGCCCCGCAGGCACACCCCCTCGAGCGCGAGCTGGTGGCGACGGTGGCAGGAGCGGCTCCGAGCCCGACGGTCATCGCGCGTATGCGGGAGCTCGGCGCCCGGATCGTGCACGTCTACGGCATGACGGAGGTCTACGGCCCGTACACGCTGAACGAGTGGCAGGCCGAGTGGTCGGTCCTTCCCCCCGCCGACCAGGCCCGCCGCCAGGCCCGACAAGGCGTCGCCATGATCCAGTCGGATCCCGTCCGCGTGGTCGACAAGGCGATGAACGACGTACCCCGTGACGGACGCACGATGGGCGAGATCGTGATGCGCGGCAACAACGTGATGGCCGGCTACTTCGCTGACGAGGAGGCCACCAAGGCGGCCTTCCGCGGCGGGTGGCTGCACTCCGGGGACCTGGGCGTGCAGCACTCCGACGGCTATATCGAGCTGCGCGACCGGGCCAAGGACATCGTCATCTCGGGCGGCGAGAACATCTCCACCATCGAGATCGAGCACTCGATCGAGGCCCATCCGGCCGTCCTCGCCGCCGGCGTGATCGGTATCCCGGACGAGAAGTGGGGCGAGCGTCCCAAGGCCTTCGTGCTATGCCAGGAGGGAGCGGCGGTCACCGAGG
>JBKJON010000491.1:0-2819 GCA_046595715.1 Marmoricola sp. | reverse complement strand
GCGGATCTCCGCGATCGCCGTCGCGACGGCGGCTGCCTTGCCGACCTCGGTCTGGATGAGGATGTAGGCCTGGACCACGGGACGAACCTCCACGAGCGGGTGCGGTCCACACGTCGCGGGCCGTCGCGGGACGCTACCGCAGCAGGGCCCCTAGGATCGGAACATGGCCGCCCTGACTCTCGCCGACGTGGGGGAGTTCGGGCTCATCGCGGCCCTGTCGAGCCGATTCGAGCAGGGCGCGCAGGTCTACGTCGGCCCCGGCGACGACGCGGCGGTCATCCGGACCCCGAAGGGACATGTCGTCGTCTCCACGGACCTTCTCGTCGAGGGGCGCCACTTCAAGCGCGAGTGGGCCACGGCGCGCGACATCGGGCGCAAGGCGGCGGCCAGCAACCTCTCCGACATCAACGCCATGGGCGGCACGGCCCACTCGCTCACCGTCGGTCTCGGCGCCCCTGCGGGCCTGCCGGTGAGGTGGGCCCTCGACCTCGCGGAGGGGATCGCCGAGGAGGCCGCTCTGGTCGGTGCGAGTGTCGTCGGTGGCGACCTGACCACGGCGAGCGAGGTGGTGATCGCGATCACCGTCCTGGGGGCCTGTGAGATCGCTCCGGTCCTGCGCAGCGGTGCGCAGGCGGGGGACGTCCTCGCGATCGCGGGGCGCCAGGGCTGGGCGGCCGCTGGGCTCGCGGTGCTCACCCGTGGATTCCGCTCCCCACGGGCGCTGGTCGAGGCCTACCAGCGTCCCCAGCCCCCCTACGCCGCCGGTCTGGCCGCCGCGCACGCCGGCGCGACCGCGATGATCGACGTCTCCGACGGTCTGCTGGCCGACGTCGGCCACCTCGCGCACGAGTCCGTGGTCTCGATCGACCTGCACCGGGACGCCTTCGAGCTCGCCGACCCGATGCACGCGGTCGGCTCAGCCCTCGGCGTGGATCCGATGCAGTTCGTGCTCGGGGGTGGCGACGACCACGCGATCGTGGCCACCTTCCCCGCAGGCACCACCCTGCCTGAGGGGTTCACTCTCATCGGGTCGGTCTCCGGTGCCGACTCCGGCAGCAGCGCTGTCGTCACGGTCGACGGGGCGGCGTACGACGGACCCAGGGGCTGGTCGCACTTCCAGTGAGGGACGGGGCCGGATAGTCCGAGACGTTCCCGTCGTCATGTGTGCCTCCGGACCGCGGGAACGTCTCGGACTACCCAGCCGGCCGGGTCCCAGCGAGAAAACGAAACAGCGCCTCCGAGAGTCTCGGAGGCGCTGTTCCGGCAGAAACTTCAGGGGGTCAGCGGGTGACCTTGCCGGCCTTGAGGCAGCCGGTGCACACGTTGAGACGCTTGGGGGCACCGTTCACGGTGGCGCGCACGCGCTGGATGTTCGGGTCGAAGCGACGCTTCGTGATCTTGCGGGACCAGGGACGGTTGTTGCCGAAACCAGGCTTCTTGGCGCAGATGTCGCAGACGGCAGCCACCGTGCACTCCTCGGGTAGAACTTGCGGTTCGAATGGGGGGGCCGGGTACCCACCACAGATGGTGGTCCGGACAACCGCACGAGAATAACTCAGAGCCGTGGCTGGACGCGAATCGTGCCTCTGCCGACTACGGTGATCCCTTCCACCACGCACCCGCCGGGAGTACGACGCATGCATGCAGGGGCTGAGGTTGCCACCTTCGACCTCGACGTCGTACGCCGCTTCGCCCACCTCGCCGTGGACGGGCTCTCCGCGGCTCGCGAGGAGATCGACGCGCTCAACGTCTACCCCGTGCCCGACGGTGACACCGGTACGAACATGTTCCTCACCCTCGAGTCGGCCCGCGACGCCCTGGTCCTCGCGCTCGAGGACCACCCGGAGGACCTGAGGGTCGGCATGGCGGCCTACTCCCGCGGCATGCTGCTCGGCGCTCGTGGCAACTCCGGGGTGATCCTGAGCCAGCTGGTCGGGGCACTGCTGCGGCGGATCGGCCGGTCCGGACCCGACGACCGCTCGGCGCTGGTCTTCGCGGAGGGCATGGCGCTGGCCACCGACGCGGCGTACTCCGCGGTCGGCATGCCCGTCGAGGGCACCATCCTCTCGGTGGCCAGGGCCGCCTCCCGGGCCGCGGCGGAGGAAGCCGAGGTCGAGGACGTGCGCCTCGGCGCCGTGGTGCACGCCGCCGCGTGCGCCGCCCGCGCGGCGCTCGCCCTCACCCCTGAGCAGCTGCCCGTGCTCAAGGCGGCCGGAGTCGTCGACGCAGGAGGTCGTGGGCTGTGCGTGGTGCTGGACGCGGCCGAGTCGGCGATCACCGGCAAGCGCGTGGTCATCACGACGCCGCAGGTCGGCACGTCGGCGATCCCGGTGGTACGGGTCCCCACCGGTGACCTGACCGAGGACGGCCCGGCGTACGAGGTGATGTACCTCCTCCAGACCGACGACGACGCCATCCCGTCGCTCCGCGAGGCGCTGGCTCCCCTGGGGGACTCGCTGGTGGTGGTCGGCGGTGAGGGCCTGTGGAACGTCCACATCCACGTCGACGACGTGGGGGCCGCGGTCGAGGCCGGCATCCGCGCCGGCTCCCCGCGACGGATCCAGGTGACCCATTTCGCCGAGCAGATCGACCGTGCGCGCGACAAGCGGGCCGAGCGGCGCGGCCGCAGGCTCGTGATCGTCGCTGCCGGCCCCGGGTTGGTCGACCTCTTCCACGAGGCGGGAGCCGAGGTGCTCGAGGGCGGGCCCGGCAGTCGGCCCAGCACCGGCCAGATCCTCGCCGCGATCGAGGCCACCGGCGCGCATGAGGTCATCGTCCTGCCCAACGACCCCGACTCGATCGGGGTCGCCGAAGCAGCC
>JBKJON010000410.1:0-5281 GCA_046595715.1 Marmoricola sp. | reverse complement strand
CGGTCCAAGTGTGCAACAAGCGCCTGATCGAGTCGCTGGTCAAGGCTGGCGCCTACGACGAGATGTCGCACGGCCGCCGCGCGCTGCTCGCCGTGCACGAGCAGGCAGTCGACCAGTACGTCGACATCAAGCGCAACGAGGCCATCGGGCAGGACTCGCTCTTCGGTGGGATGGACCCCGACGAGGGCGGCTTCGGCGTCAGCGTGACCGTCCCCGACATCGAGGAGTGGGACAAGATGACCCTCCTCGGTCACGAGCGCGAGATGCTCGGGCTCTACGTCTCCGACCACCCGCTGACGGGGCTGGAGCACGTGCTGTCCAACGCTGCCGACTGCACGATCGGCCAGCTGCTCACCGACGAGGACCGCCCTGACGGCTCCTTCGCCACCATCTGCGGACTGATCACCACGGTCACCCGCAAGATCACCAAGACCGGCAACGCGTGGGCCATCGTCACCATCGAGGACCTCGAGGGTGCGATCGACGTGCTGCTCTTCCCCAGCGACTACCAGCTCGCGGCCAACCTGCTCGTCGAGGACACCGTCGTGGCCGTGCAGGGACGTCTCGACAAGTCCAAGGACCAGCCCGAGCTCCGCGGCAAGGCGATCACGACACCGGTCATGGAGGACCGCGGCACCGGTCCCGTGCTGATCACGCTGCCCTCCACCCGCTGCACGCCACCGGTCGTCGAACAGCTCAAGGAGGTGCTGCGCACCCACGCTGGCACCACCGAGGTGCGACTGCGTCTCGTATCCCGCGGGGCGACCCGGGTGCTCAAGCTGGACGACCGGCATCGCGTGATGGCCTCGCCCGCGCTCTACGGCGACCTGAAGCACCTGCTGGGTCCGGGGTGCCTGGGATGAGCGCCGTCGACAGCCCGGCCGGCACCGCGGCTGCGAAGGCACGACCCGGCCGGCGTCCGGCCCTGGTGTCCGGGGCCGAGGACGCGCTGGTGGTCGCCGTCTGGTTCGCGGTGATGGGTGTCCTCGGCGCGGTGGTGTGGTGGCAGGTCACCGTGCTGCCCCTGGTCACGAAGTCCGGGGACAGTGCGACGCTCGCGCCCGAGGAGCTGATCAAGCAGGTCGGTATCGACGGCTGGTTCTTCGTCGTGGCCGCGACCGGCGGGCTGCTCAGCGGAGTGGTCCTGATGGCCTGGCGCCACCGGGACCCACTGCTGATGGTGGTCCTGGTCGCGCTGGGTGGAGGGATGGCGGCGTGGCTGATGATCCACCTCGGTCTGGCCCTCGGACCGGAGAAGGAGCTCACCGCCCTCCGTGCGGTGGCCGACGGCGGCCGGGTCTCGATGCGGCTCAAGCTGCACGCACCCGGGATGGCCTACGTGTGGTCGATCGCTTCCCTGCTCGGCTCGGCGATCTACCTCTGGGTTCTCAAGAAGCCGGATGCCGGCCAGCCACCTGCCGATACCCTGCGCTGAGCCGTTCTTCTCGTCCGGGGGGACCACCTCGTCTGAGGATCACACGTCCGCGCTGGCCACCATCGACCTGGTGGAGCCGCCGACGAGAAGGCCAAGACGGTCGGTCTCGCTGAAGTGGGAGCCCGCAGCTCTGGACACTCCCCGAGGCATGACCGAGCGGGGGTGCTCACGCGCGAGCGATGCCTGCCACCTTCGCGCCGAGGTGGTCGACGAGATCCTGCGGAGCCAGTCCGAGGTCGAGCCCGCGCTTGCCGCCGCTGACGAAGACGGTGTCCCGGTCCATCGCCGAGACGTCCACCACCGTGACCAGCTGCTTCTTCTGGCCGATGGGGGAGATGCCGCCGACCACGTAGCCCGTCGTCCGTTCCGCCGCCGCCGGGTCGGCCATGGTGGCCTTCTTGCCACCGACGGCCGAGGCCAGCGCCTTGAGGTCAAGCTGTCCCGAGACCGGCACGATCCCCACCACCAGGCATTCGTCGACGTCTGCCAGCAGGGTCTTGAACACCGCGGAGGGTTCCAGGCCCAGCTGCTGTGCGGCCTCGAGGCCGTACGACGGGGCGGCCGGGTCGTGCTCGTAGGGGTGCAGCGTGAAGGCGATGCCGGCCCGGTCGAGGGCCGCCGTGGCCGGCGTACCGCCTGGGCGCTTGCCTGGGGACCGGCGCGCCATCAGTTCGGGGACCAGCGCGTGCGGGCGACCTCTGTGGCGGGCAGCGAGGGCAGCGCCCGCATGGCGCGCATCTCCTCGTGGAGGGTCCGACGCAGCATGCCCAGGCGCACCTGCGCACTGTCGGCCTCCAGCAGCGCCTGGCGCTGGGGGAGCGTGAGCAGGCACGTGCTGGCGAGCGCGTAGGAGAGGTACGCCGGGTCGCTGGGCATCTCGCCGGCCAGGACCGGGCCGCCGCGCAGCTCCGAGAGCTGCAGGCGGTACTTCTCGAACGTGCGCAGCGCAGCCTCGGCCTCGTCGACGGCGTCCGGCTCGTCGGTGTCGGGCAGGAGCTCGACCTCCCCACGGAGGAACGGACCGCTGCTGTCCCACTCGCTGACCCGGAGACGTTGGCGGCCGATGATCTCGATGTCGAAACGGCCGTCGTCGTAGGCGTCCACCTCGGTCAGCTGCACCAACGTCCCGACGCGGTGGGCAGACTGCATCCCGTGGTCGCCGACCTCGTAGCCCTCGCGGATGGCAAGGATCCCGAAGACGCGGTCGAAGACACTCTCGATGCCCGACAACTCACGCACCAGGGCCCGGTAGCGCTCCTCGAAGATGTGCAACGGGGTGACCACCCCGGGAAACACGACCGCGTTCAGCGGGAACAGCGGCACCGTCGTCACCCCACCAATCTAGGGGGTGACCCCTGCCGCGTGAGCGCCGCAGCGCTCTGGTCTCGACTTTGGCGCCACGGCGACCGTGTGCTGGGTGCTCCTGACTGTTGTTGGAACGTTCGATCAAGACCGTGGTTGATCACACGTTCCAGCAACGAGTGGGACGAGGTCAGGGGGCCCACATCGGCCCACCTAGACTGGGCGACATGATTCGCCGGATCGACCTCCGGGATGGTGCCGCTGGCGCCGCCCCCGACTACCGCACCCTCGTGCCCCGCGCCGACTTCGACGTCGAGGCGGCCCTGCACGTGGTGCGACCGATCTGCGACGACGTGCGCGACCGGGGCGTCGAGGCGATCGCCGAGTACTCCGCGAAGTTCGACGGCGTCGTCCAGACCGACATCACGGTGCCCCGCGAGGCCCTGCGCGAGGGGCTGGCCAATCTCGACCCCAAGGTGCGCGCGGGCCTCGAGGAGTCGGTACGCCGCCTCCGGATCACCTCCGAGGCCGAGCTCGAGGCCGAGACCGTCACCGAGCTCGGTCCGGGTGCGACGGTGACCCAGCGGCTGATCCCGGTCGACCGGGTGGGCCTCTACGTTCCCGGCGGCGTCGCGCCCCTGGTCTCGAGCGTGCTCATGAACGTCGTACCCGCCCAGGTCGCCGGCGTGGGGTCGATCGCGCTGACCAGCTCACCCCAGAAGGCCTTCGGGGGGCTCCCGCACCCGAACATCCTGGCGGCCTGCGAGCTGCTCGGCATCGACGAGGTGTACGCCGTCGGCGGTGCCCAGGGGGTGGCCATGTTCGCCTACGGCGCCGGTCCGTGCCGTCGCGTCGACCTGGTCACCGGGCCGGGCAACATCTACACGGTCAGTGCCAAGCGGCTGCTCAAGGGTGTCGTGGGCATCGACTCCGAGGCCGGGCCCACCGAGATCGCGATCCTGGCCGACGACACGGCCGACGCGGCGTACGTCGCCGCCGACCTGCTCAGCCAGGCCGAGCACGACGTGCTGGCCGGCTCGGTGCTGGTGACCGACTCGACCAGGCTTGCCGACGAGGTCGAGGCCGAGCTCGAGAAGCAGGTCGCCGCGACCCGTCACGTCGAGCGCGTCCGCACGGCCCTGAGCGGGATCCAGTCCGGCATCGTGCTGGTCGACGACGTCACCCAGGGCCTCGAGGTCATCAACGCCTACGCGGCTGAGCACACCGAGATCCAGACCGCCGACGCGACCGCCGACGCCGCGAAGGTCCGCAACGCCGGGGCCGTCTTCGTCGGGCCCTGGGCGCCGGTGTCCCTGGGCGACTACTGCGCGGGGTCCAACCACGTGCTGCCCACCGCCGGTTGTGCCTGTCACTCCTCGGGACTCTCCGTGCGCTCTTTCGTGCGCTCGGTGCACGTCATCGAGTACTCCCGCGACGCCCTCGCCGAGGTGGCCGACCATGTCGTCACCCTGGCCGACGCCGAGGACCTGCCCGGTCACGGAGCGGCGGTCAACGTGCGCTTCGGTCGACCGTGAGCGCCGACGTGGCAGGCGCGGTGGGCGGGGAGACCCAGGTCTGGCCACCCCTGCGCGACGAGCTTCGCGGCATCACCCCCTACGGTGCCCCCCAGCTCGACGTGCCTGTGCAGCTCAACGTCAACGAGAACCCCTACCCGCCCTCGCAGGCCGTGGTGGACGACATCACGGGAGCGGTCACGCTGGCGGCCGCGACGTTGAACCGCTACCCGGACCGCGAGTTCACCGAGCTCCGGGTGGGTCTGGCGGACTACCTGACCCGCGAGGCGGGCGCGACCATCCGGCCCGAGCAGGTCTGGGCGGCCAACGGCTCCAACGAGGTGATGCTGCAGGTCCTGCAGGCCTTCGGCGGACCAGGGCGTACGGCGATCTCGTTCGCCCCGACGTACTCGATGTATCCCGAGTACGCCCGCAACGCCATGACCCATTGGGTCGCGGGCCGCCGCCACGAGGACTTCAGCTTCGACCTCGAGGAGGCCCGCCGGCTGGTCGACCAGCACCGGCCGAGCGTGATCCTGCTGCCCTCGCCGAACAACCCGACCGGCACGGCGCTCCCGCACGAGGTGATCAGCGAGCTCTGCGCCCTCGCCGGTCAGCAGCAGGCCCCCGGGATCGTGGTGATCGACGAGGCGTACGCCGAGTTCAGGCGGGCCGGCACACCGTCCGCGCTGGAGCTCCTCCCCGAGCAGCGCAACCTGGTCGTGACGCGCACGATGAGCAAGGCCTTCGCGCTGGCCGGTGCCCGGCTGGGCTACCTCGCCGCTGCCCCGGAGCTGTGCGACGCGCTCCGTGTGGTGCGGCTGCCCTACCACCTCTCGGCCGTCACCCAGTCCGTCGCGAGCGCTGCGCTGCGGCACGCCGACGAGCTGCTCGGCAAGGTCGAAGAGCTCCGGGCGGAGCGTGACCGGACCGTGGAGTGGCTGGAGGCGCAGGGTTTCGAGGTCGCGCCGAGCGACGCGAACTTCGTATTGTTCGGTCGGTTCGACGATCGTGAGGCAATCTGGGAACG
>JBKJON010000358.1:0-6949 GCA_046595715.1 Marmoricola sp. | reverse complement strand
CGCTCGTATGGGGCGCCGGGGGTCGTGGCATACAGCAGCGGTGCCCCCTCGAGAAAGGCGGGGTGTCCTTCGGCGCCTACACCTGCGATCCGTGCCTGCAGGAAGTCCTCCAACTTGGCGGTCGCGTCCGCCTCGACGACGCTCGGGTCGGCCTGCGCGAACGGCTCGACCATTCTCCACCTGCTCACCACCCAGATCCCGTCTGCGCCCCGCCGGTCGAGCTGGGAGAGGTCGAGGTTTACCGTTTCGTAGCGCAACTCGTCGATCGTCGGCGCGCACCGTGCCGCAGGCAGCTGGTCCGGACCAACCGGGTACAGGGGATTCGTCTCACCCGGCGCGCACCGCAAGAACACGAGGCCACTGCGGACTCCATCAAGCCCACCGTCGGGGTCGGTTGGGCCGCCAGGGGAGCTCAAGTTGAATTGGTCGAACACGAACTCCTCCCACCCCAGCTCGTCCCGCAGGAACCGCTCGGCGATCTCCGCCCCTGGGTCATCGAGATGCGCCCGGCCATCCTCGGAGGCCAGCTGTGGGTCGACCTGCCACGTGTAGGCCGGGTCACCGGCATCGGCCAGCTCTTGGGCTTGCCTGACCTCGTCGAGGGTCGACTGCGGCCACATGCCGCCCGACGTGGCCGGTTCGCGGGTCGGGATCGCCGGTGCCGGGTTCGGACCCTCGTCAGGAATGATCACGACGGGGATCGTCGACTCGGCCGAAGGAACGGTCACAAACGTGTCGGGCCCGGAGTCCGAGACCGACGAGTCGTCCGACGGAACGGTCCCCACCGCAATCACGGTCACGGCCGCCGCGGCAGCGGCGGCGATGAGGAGCGCAGACCGCAGCCTGCGCTGGGGCGTCTGTCGCGGTGTCAGATCGAGCTCGATGACACTTCCGGCCGAACCATCCGGATCAGGGCTCGCTGACCGATCATGGGAGACGATCTGCGCAACGCGTCCCCGCAATGCGGCCCGGAACTTGGAATCGGGCTCGTGGCGCTGATGCACAACGCGCAGGTCGAGATCGTCACTCATCGTTCAATCCTTTGTACTTGTCACGGAACGCCGCCCGCGCTCTGCTGAGAACCTGCTCGGTCGCTTCGAGTGAGCGACCCAGGTGGCCGGCGACGGCACCCACGGACAGCCCGTCGACGTGCCGCAACACGAGCGCCGTCCGGTACGTGGCGTTGAGGCTGGCTAGAGCGCGGCCTGCGGGCCCGGGCTCGATCGTGATTGGTTCCTCCGTCACTCGGTCGTGCGTGAAGGAATGAGCCAGTGCGAGTTTGCGGTCGGCCCGGGCCTGCGCACGCCAGTGGTCGACGAGTTTGTGGCGAGCGACCCCGATCAGCCACGGGAGATCGACCGGGGCACCCGCCGCCGCGCGGTTCGCGCCGGCCACGAACACGTCCTGTGTGAGATCTTCCACGGCCCCCCGATCAGCCATCCGGCTGGCGAGGTACGAGTAGACGTCCGTCACCGTCTGCTCGTACAGCTCGACGAAGTCGTCCGGCTCCGCCCGAGTGGTCGTCATCGCGTTGGCCCTGCGCACACTGCCTACATCGTCGCACACGGCAGGTTTCCGCCGGTCGAAGGAAGAGTCTTTTGCGCGGCAGCGTCGCGCCAGGAGCCCGGCGCTCGGCATCGATGACGGCAAGGCCCTTCGCAACGCCATGCGTGTGGATCCTGACCCAGACACGCCCGGGCCCTCGAACGGCGCGAACGAGATGCCTGTGCAGCAGCCAAACACATCGCGATGAGCCCGGCCGCGTACATCACCGGCGGCAAGCGACGACTCGGACGCGACCTCACGAACGTCACCTTCTGAAATCAACTGTTCACATCGCCGCCAGCGACAGCCGGCGAGACCGGGACTGGCTGCTCGCCCACCAGGGGTCTTGCCCGCGATCCGAAGCACTTGAGTCCAGGCGTTTCAAGGCCCACCGCTTCGCCGAACCAATCGCCCGGACGTCAGCGACCTCTTTGCTGTCGACTCCTATCGCCATTGCCGATCACATCAGCCTTCGTGCCAACGTGAAGCGCCGGGGCACCTCAGTATTGATACATCTCAGATAAGTCGGCGGCCTCCTGCGCGAGCAGTCAGGAGACGATCCACCATTTTCGACTGATGTATGAGCCGATGTATCCCTGTGATTCCCGTTCACCCGAGGAGAGCGAGGTCCCGCCGGACATAGCGCAGGTGCGCCCATTCCTCCTCCAGGATCACACGCACGCAGTCACCGACAGTGGGATGCCAGCCCTCGCCGCCCCACGGGTTGTCGCGCTCGCCGGCGAGCAGCTCCGGCGTGGCAGTAGCCAAGAAGTTAGTCACCAGCTGCTGCCGCTCGGCTCGCACCGCAAGGATGTCCTCGAACGCTGGCGCATCGGCCCGGAAGATCGACATGTCGAAGCCCATCTCGGCCGCACCAGTGAAGATCTGGCCGATCTCGTGGAACGGCTGCAACATCCCCATGATCCCACCGTGGAGCCAGGCGTCGGTTGCCAGCACGAGGTGACGCAGGGTCTGAGCCAGTGACCACTCGTCCTCGACGTGGGCGTCCACCAGGTCCGGCGGCGTGTCCGCCACCGTCTCCTGCCACGCGGACTGCACAGCGATCCAGGCCTCGCGCAGGCCTTCGGGCGTCTGCGCCTTCTGCAGCTCGCGGCCCCGGAACTGCCGGTTGAGCTCGGCGTCCACGAGCGGCACCACGTCGACCCCGTTGACGAAGAGGCTGCCGAAGAACAGGTCATGACTGTCGATGTCGAGTCCGTCCACGTCGACGCTGCGCATCGTCACTCCGCTGACATCGGAGAATCGCAGGCTGGCGCCCTTGAAGCTCGCCTTGACGAAGGTCGCGCCTTCAAACTCGTTCGTACCGGAATAGGTCGTCATCGCTCCATCATCACCGCTGTCGGGGGCACCGACGCAAGGTCAGACGGTCCGATCCATCTCGGCCAGTGAGTCGTCGTACGCCGTCGCACAGCCGGATGGTCAGCTCGCCGTCGACCACGAGGCACGTCGTGCGGGTGGTTCGAAGGGCAGATCCCTGTCGGGTGACCGTCCCGGTCAGTTCACCATGATGTGCACGTGGTCGTAGTGGTTGGCGGTCGACGACCCACGGTCCGACATGGACCGGAAGCCCTCGCCCGCACGCTCGATCGTCCAGATGCGCTGCGACCAGATGATGTCGAACAGGTCGAACTCGCTGCGGTGCGCGTAGAGGTAGTCCGCGACGCGCTGGCCCACCGAGGAGCTCGGCACCATGAAGTCGATGGCCTGACCGTTGACGTGCTCGCCGTGACCGTCCTGGCCGCCGTATGCCGAGAGCTCGGGAAAAGCAGCGCACACCGCACGGTAGGTGCGGACCGCCGCCGGCTGGAGCGCGGACTCGATGGACGAGCCGTCGGGGCAGGGCTGGTTGCTGACGCCGGTCGCACGCGCGGCCTTCTCCTTGCTCAGGTAGTCGGCCGTGACCCAGCGCGTCGTCGTCCTGCCCACGATGACCTCGGAGTAGGCCCCGAGCTTGCGGCCGGTGACCTCGAGGCGCTTGCCGGACTTCACGACGCTCACGACCTTGGACTTCGCCCGCGGCTCGACGCGCAGGTTGAGGTCGGAGGTGGTCCAGAGTCGGCCCTTGGCCTTCGGGACCCGGTGGTCCACCAGTGGCACCCGGTCGATCGAACGGGAGGTCCCCAGCGTGCGGTCGTCGTCCGCCCGGACCGTGGTGGTCCCCGCTGGCGCCTGGTTCTGGACCGGCTTCGGGGCGGCGGCCGCGAGGTCCGCGGAACCGCTGGTGGGGGCATCTGTCGGTCCGAAGCCGCTCGTGACGACTCCGACGCCGACGGCCAGCACCGTGACCAGTGGAGCGGTCACGAGGGCAAGGCGGCGCCGGGAGCTCCGGGTCGGGACTTTCGTGGACTCAAGGCTGTGAAGGCCTCGGGGCACGGTGATTCCTATCGTCGGGGGCAGAGAAAGGGGGGAAGACCCACCTACCCAAACACGCCGACCGCTGATTCGGCCAATGCGTGCGTCACATCCTGTGGGTGAGGAACACCACGTCCGGGGCGCGGCCAGGCGGTCCGGCACTAGCCTCCGGTGGTCTCCGAGGCGTCCTCGCGGACCAGCCCGGCGGTGCCGTCGGTGTCGTCCAGCCACCCCTCCGGGAGCGCCACCTTCTTCCGGGGACTGCCCTGTCGGCCGCGCGGAGTGCCCAGCTCTGAGACCGGGAACGCCGCCTCCGGGTCGAGCTGGATGAGCAGCGACTCGAGCTCCGCGAGCGTGACCACCAGCGCCAGGGCACGGCGCAGGTCACCCCCGACCGGGAACCCCTTGAGGTACCACGAGACGTGCTTGCGGAACTCCTTACAGCCGCGCTCCTCCCCCATGTGCAGGCTCAGCAGCTCGGCATGCCGGCGCATCATCGTCGCCACCTCGCCCAGGCGCGGCAGGGTCGCGACCTCCTCGCCCGCGAACGCCGCCGCGAGGTCACGGAACAACCAGGGACGGCCCAGGCAACCGCGGCCGACGACCACACCGTCGGCACCGGTCTGCTCCAGCATCCGCAACGCGTCCGCGGCCTCCCAGATGTCACCGTTGCCGAGGACCGGGATGTCGACATGCTCGACGAGCCGCGAGATCGCGTCCCAGTCAGCGGTGCCGGAGTAGCTCTGGATGGCTGTCCGACCGTGCAGCGCGATGGCCGCGGCTCCGGCCTCCTGGGCGATCCGGCCGGCGTCGAGGTAGGTCAGGTGGTCGTCGTCGATCCCCTTGCGGGTCTTCATGGTGACGGGCACGTCGTACTTCGCCCCGGCCTTGACCGCGGCCCGGAGGATCTCCCCCAGCAACGTCCGCTTC
This sequence comes from Marmoricola sp., assembly GCA_046595715.1. GTDB lineage: Bacteria > Actinomycetota > Actinomycetes > Propionibacteriales > Nocardioidaceae > Marmoricola. Next base: position 2,101 of record JBKJON010000358.1, on the reverse strand, counting down.
CACGGGAGCGCCGCTCCGCCACCCTTGCGGGTCACTTTCGGCACGGGGCAGCCGAAGTTGAGGTCCACGTGCGCGACGTCGTACTCCGCACAGAGGATCTCGGTCGCGCGGCCGACGTAGGACGGGTCGGTGCCGTAGAGCTGGACCGACCGGACCGTCTCCTGCTCGTCGAAGACCAGCATCTGCTTCGTGGTCGCGTCGCCCTCGACGAGCCCGCGGCTGGTGATCATCTCGCAGACGTAGAGACCGGCACCCTGCTCGCTGCAGAGACGTCGGTAGGCGGCGTTGGTGATCCCGGCCATCGGCGCGAGCACGACCGGGGTCGCGACTTCCAGCGATCCGAGACGGAGCGCAACGGGTTGGGTGGCGGTGCTCAGGGGTTGGCCTTCTTCTTCGACTTCTTGCTCGCCTTCTTGGGCTCGGCCTTCACCGGCTGGACCGTGCCCTGCCAGGTGATCGGTTCGAACGACTGCAGCGGGCGGTAGCTCATCGTCACCAGCGTGCCGGCCTCCGGCATCAGGTAGACGAGGCAGCCCTGGTAGCTCTTGCCGGCCACGAAGCTGGCGGGCAGGGGGGTCGAGGGGCACTCGGCGAGGCTGGTGTTGGTGAACGTCGACGGCTGCACGAGCGCGTTGGTGTTGTTCACCGCGAGCAGCGGCACGGCGGCACCGCCCAGGTCGCCGGTGCCGACGTTCTTGACGGTGACCTTCACGTAGTAGGGGCGGGACTTCTTGGTGCGGTCGTCGAGCTGGTAGGCCGCGAAGTCGGAGATCTTCCCCGTCTGGACCGAGTTCACCGTCATCGAGAGCACCGAGCTGCGCTGCGTGTTCGGCTGGTAGGCGACGAACGCCTGCTCACCGAACTTCAACGCGGTGCCGGCCTTGGTCAGGGTGACCCCGTCCGGCACCTCGACATTGCCCTGCGGCAGGTCGGCCGACGCCTCCGGGGTGGGCTCGTCCGAGGTCTTGTCGCTGTCGCTCCCGCCGCAACCTGTGAGCAGCAGGGCGAGCGCGAGCAGGGTGGCGAGGAGAGCCGTGCGGGCACGACGGTGAGGTGTCACGCGCACATTGTGCCTTTCGCGGGACGGGATGGTGGTCATTCGTGGTTCGGCGACGCGGAGCGTCTCCCGTCGCCTCAGCAACCGACGAGGTGCTCCGCGAACCAGGTGCGCACGCCTTCCAGGGAGATGCGCTCCTGCGTCATCGAGTCGCGCTCACGCACGGTGACGGCGCCGTCCTCGAGCGTGTCGAAGTCGACCGTCACGCAGTAGGGCGTGCCGATCTCGTCCTGGCGGCGATAGCGACGGCCGATGGCACCGGAGTCGTCGAACTCGACGTTCCAGAAGCCACGCAGCTCGGCGGCCAGCGCCTTGGCCTTGGGAGTGAGGGCCTCGTTGCGGCTCAGCGGCAGCACGGCGACCTTGACCGGGGCCAGTCGCGGGTCGAGCTTGAGCACGGTGCGCTTGTCCACGCCGCCCTTGGTGTTCGGCGCCTCGTCCTCGGTCCAGGCGTCGACCAGGAAGGTCATCAGGCTGCGCGAGAGACCGGCCGCGGGCTCGATGACGTACGGCGTGTAGCGCTCGTTGGCCGCCTGGTCGAAGTACGACAGGTCCTGACCGGAGTGCTCGCTGTGGGTCTTGAGGTCGAAGTCGGTGCGGTTGGCGATGCCCTCGAGCTCGCCCCACTCCGAGCCGGCGAAGTTGAAGCGGTACTCGATGTCGACCGTGCGCTTGGAGTAGTGGCTGAGCTTGTCCTTCGGGTGCTCGAACAACCTCAGGTTGTCCGGGTCGACGCCGAGATCGGTGAACCACGCCAGCCGGGTGTCGATCCAGTACTGGTGCCACTCCTCGTCGCTGCCCGGCACGACGAAGAACTCCATCTCCATCTGCTCGAACTCCCGGGTGCGGAAGATGAAGTTGCCGGGCGTGATCTCGTTGCGGAAGCTCTTGCCGATCTGGCCGATGCCGAACGGGGGCTTCATGCGGGCGGCCTGCAGCACGTTCGCGAAGTTCACGAAGATGCCCTGCGCGGTCTCCGGGCGCAGGTAGGCCAGGCCGCTCTCGTCCTCCACCGGGCCGAGGTAGGTCTTGAGCAGCCCGCTG
>JBKJON010000305.1:0-2637 GCA_046595715.1 Marmoricola sp. | reverse complement strand
CGCGAACCACCTCGGGAGCACAGCGTTGCGGACTCCGCCCAGGCCTATTGCCAGGAGGGCGGCCGCAATGCCGACCGCCATGGCGGCCCAGCCGAAGTACCACGTGTAGCCGAGGGTCTGCACCGCGGCCTGGTTCTTGTCCTCGGCGGCCGCCAGCACGCCGTAGTCCCACACCACCATCTGGCCGAGCGCTGCTGAGACCGTGACCCAGGCGCCGTAGGCGACGCTGGAGTACGTCGCCTCGCGTGCCTCTCCCGAGCGCAGCAGGTTGCGCACCGCGGTGGCGAAGAACAGTAGCGACACCGCCATCAGGACCAGGCAGGCGAGTTGGCTGATGTTCATCACGACGTGGTCGTTGATCACCTCCGCGGATGTGTTGCCCGGTGCGTCGGAGGGTTGGTAGCGCTGGAGGAAGCTCTGGCCGATCCAGGCGAGGCCGGCGATGGCGCCGCTCCACGGCAGGTATCTCTCGAATGTGCTGAGCGGCATGTCCCGCTCCCTTCTGGGCTGATCCCCGACGCATTGCCGGCTCCCAGAGCGTCCCTCGCCCGGCGACCCGGGCGCATGGTCTGGGCGTCCCGACCGGATCGGGAACTGTTCCCGGGCGTGCTGACGCGCGGCGCTCACATACCGCAGACTGTCAGGATGCAACCGTTCGTTGCCGCGATAGCGGGGCTGGCCTCCTTGGCCCTCGGCCTCCTGGTGATGCTCCGAGGCGGACAGCGCCGGATCGGCTGGCTGTTGGTCGCGCACGGGGTGACCTTTGGGGTCTTCCTGGGCATCCCTCAGTCCCCGAGCACGAGTCGGGCCGGGATGGTGATCGACCAGCTCACCCAAGGCAGCTGGGTGTTCCTGTTCCTGTGGCTGGTCCTGATCGCCTACCTGCTCCCCGCCGGGCACACCACCTCCAAGCGCTGGCGGAGCTGGGTCAGGGTCGGACTCGCGGGCGTCGTGATGTTCCAGATCGGCGCAGCGGGTGACCCCGGGATGTTCGCCGACGCCCACGACACCCACCCACCTCCGCTCCCATGGCTCCCTGAGCCGGTCAGCGGCATGCTCGGAGCGATAGGTCTGCTGCTCATCGTGCTGCTCCTCTTCGGCTCGTTCGTCCATCTGTTGCTCCGCTTACGCACTTCTCACGGCGAGGACCGCGTCCGACTGCTGTGGCCGGTGTGGGGGTCACTGTCGGTCCCGACCGTGCTCATGTTCGGCTGGGCGAACTATTTCCTGCTCGGGGACCACGAGCTGCCATTCGCCATCGCCCTCGCCCTCCTGGGCGTCGCGTTGCCGGCCACGATCGCGATCTCCGTGCTGCGACACCGCCTCTTCGACATCGAGCTCGTGCTCAGCCGCACGCTGACCTATGCCGCGCTGACGCTGCTGGTCGTCGGCGCGTACGCCGCGCTGCTGACCCTCGCCGACCGCACGTTCGGTAGCCGGTCGGCGGGCGGGCTCATCGCGGTCGGGCTTGTGGCTGTCCTGGTACACCCGACGTACGCGTGGCTGCGGCGTGGCATCGAGCGCCGCGTCTACGGCTACCGGTCCGATCCTGCAATCGCCTTGCGGCGGCTCGGCGCGAGTGTGGAAACCTCCGACCCCTTGCACGTGGTCGACACGATCACGAAGTCGGTCGCCGAGGCGCTCAACATCGACGGCGTCTGGGTGGAGTTCACTGGTCACGTTCCACGCGACAACGACGAGACGCTGCGGGTGCCCCTCATCCACCGTGGCGAACGCGTAGGTGACCTGGCGGTGGACGTGCCCTCGGGCCGCACCCTTTCCCCCGCCGACACGGCGCTGCTAGGTGACCTGGCGCGCCACGCAGCACTCGTCGTCAAGGCGGGTCAACTAGCCGCCGAGCTCCAGGAGTCGCGGTCGCGAATCGTGTCCGCGCGCGAGGAGGAGCGCAAGCGCCTGCGCCGAGACCTGCACGACAGCGTTGGACCCTCGCTGGCGGCGATCGTGCTCAAGCTCGACGCGGCCCAGACCCGCAAGGACGAGACCGACCGCAACTCACTGCTCGCCGAGACGCGCGACGAGGCGAAGGGAACCATCAAAGAGATACGACGGCTTGTGGATGATCTCCGACCGCCGGCCATCGACGAGGTCGGGCTCATCGACGCGATCCGCCAGCGCGCGGCGGCGCTGTCCACCGACGCGCTGAGGTACGACGTCACCGGGCCCGAGGCGCTCCCCTTCCTGCCCGCCGCGGTCGAGGTAGCCGCCTTTCGCATCGCCTCAGAGGCCATGACGAACACCGCAAAGCACTCCGGCGCCAGCCGCTGCACCGTCGAGATCGAGCTCGACGGCACGTTGGGCGTCACGGTCGCCGACAACGGCCGCGGCTCGGCCAGAGCGACCCGCACAGGGCTGGGTTGGACATCGATGACCGAGCGCGCCGCCGAGCTGGGCGGGGGCTGCACGATCTCGAGCCGCGCAGAGGGCGGCCTCGTCGTGCGCGCCCTACTTCCCCTGGCCGCGACGCAGGACGAGACTGCCGACGTGGAGGCCACAGGGTGACCAGGGTCCTGATCGCGGACGACCACCCGGCGTTCCGTCGCGGGGTGGATCTTATGTTCGCCGGGGACGACGACTTGATGGTCGTCGGACACGCAGAGACCGGACAACGCGCCGTCG
>JBKJON010000254.1:0-4626 GCA_046595715.1 Marmoricola sp. | reverse complement strand
CGTGGCCGAGCGCAACACCGCGGTGCAGCTCGCGTTCTCCGACGGGATGCTCACCCTCGACGCCGGCTCGGGTGAGGAGGCGATGGCGAGTGAGTCCATCGAGGCCCACGTCATCGGCGACGACATCACCACCGGATTCAACCCGGCGTACCTCCTCGACGGCCTGACGGCCATCGAGTCACCCTTCGTGGAGCTCGCCTTCACGCAGGCCTCGAAGCCCGTCGTACTCTCGGGGGTGGACTCGCTCGACGGGGAGGCCGACACCGCCTTCCGCTACCTGTTGATGCCCCGCCGACTGCTGTCCTGACGCTCCGGCACCCGGTTCGTGGGGGGACGATGGACAGCGCCCTCCGCTTCCTTGCACGATGACAACCCCCGCGCTTCGGAAAGGCCCACAGCATGGACATCGGACTCGTCGGTCTCGGCAAGATGGGCGGCAACATGCGCACGCGGTTGCGCGATGCCGGCCACACGGTGGTGGGCTTCGACCGCAACCCCGATGTCAGCGACGCCGGCAGCCTGGCCGACATGGTCGAGCAGCTGCCCAGCCCCAAGGTCGTCTGGGTGATGGTGCCCTCGGGCGACCCCACCCGCGACACGATCACCGAGCTCGGTGAGCTGCTCTCCGAGGGCGACCTGGTCGTCGACGGTGGCAACTCCCGCTGGACCGACGATGCGCTCAATGCCGCCGCGCTCGGCGAGAAGGGCGTCGGTTTCGTCGACTGCGGCGTCTCGGGGGGTGTCTGGGGCCTGAAGAACGGCTACGCGCTGATGTACGGCGGCTCCGACGAGAACGTCGCCAAGGTGCTGCCGGCCTTCGAGGCGCTCAAGCCCGAGGGCGAGTCCGGGATGGTGCACGCGGGCAAGACCCCCGGCGCCGGGCACTTCTCCAAGATGGTTCACAACGGCATCGAGTACGCCATGATGCAGTCCTACGCCGAGGGCTGGGAGCTGCTGAACAAGGTCGACATCGTCGACAACGTCACCGAGGTCTTCGACTCCTGGCGCGAGGGCACGGTGATCCGTTCCTGGCTGCTCGACCTGCTGGTCGCGGCGCTCAAGGACGACACCCACCTCGACGAGATCCGTGGCTACGCCGACGACTCCGGTGAGGGACGCTGGACCGTCGAGGCCGCCATCGACAACGCGGTCCCGATGAACGTCATCGCCGCCTCGTTGTTCGCACGCTTCACCTCGCGCCAGGACGACAGCCCCGCGATGAAGGCGGTCGCCGCCATGCGCAACCAGTTCGGCGGCCACGCCGTCCAGGCCGAGGGTCCCCCGACCACGGCCGACGTGCCCTCGCTCGCCGACGACAAGTAGCCTGAGAAGTCGTCGAGCCGCTTGTACGTCGCCCACCTGTCGCTGCACGACTTCCGCTCCTACCCCGCCCTCGAGGTCGAGCTGGAGCCGGGAGTCACCTCGTTCGTGGGACGCAACGGGCAGGGCAAGACCAACATCGTCGAGGCGATCGACTACCTGTCCCGGCTCAGCTCGCACCGCGTGGCGGCGGACCTGCCGCTGGTGCGTCGCGGCGCCCCCATGGCGGTGGTACGCGCGGCCGTCGTCCGTGACGACCGCCGGGCGGTGCTCGAGGTCGAGATCAACCCCGGCAAGACCAACCGGGCGCGGGTCAACCGAGCGCAGCTCCCGCGGGCCCGCGAGCTGCTCGGGCTGGTGCGGACCGTGGTGTTCGCACCCGACGACCTCGTGCTGGTCAAGGGTGACCCGACCGAGCGACGCAAGTTCGCCGACGACCTCCTCGTCCTGCACCAGGGGGCGAGGTACGCCGGCACCCGGGCCGACTACGACCGCGTCCTGAAGCAGCGCAACACCCTGTTGAAGACGGCCCGTGTGCGGGGCGGGTCGGCGGCGGAGTCGATGCTCTCCACCCTGGAGGTCTGGGACGAGCGGCTGGCCCGCCTCGGCGCCGAGATCATGTCGGCGCGCGGCCGGCTCGTCGACGACCTCAACCCGCTCCTGGGCAAGGCCTACGAGGCGGTCGCCCGCGGCGCCAGCCGTGACGACGCCGTGCTGGCCTACCGGCCCAGCTTCGACCCCGCCCCCGTGGGCACGCAGGGAGCGGCCGACCTCGAGCACGCCATGCTCGCCGAGATCTCCCGCCGCCGCCGGGACGAGCTCGACCGGGGCGTCTCCCTGGTCGGCCCCCACCGCGACGACCTGCTGTGCTCGCTGGGCGAGTTCCCGGTCAAGGGCTATGCGAGCCACGGGGAGTCGTGGTCCTTCGCCCTGGCGATGCGGCTCGCCTCCTACGAGCTGCTGCGCTCGACCGGCGACGACCCGGTCCTGATCCTCGACGACGTCTTCGCCGAGCTGGACACCGGTCGCCGGGCCCAGCTCGCGGAACTGGTCGCGGGCGCCGAGCAGGTCCTGGTCACCGCCGCGGTCCCTGCGGACATTCCCGAGGGGCTCCGCGGGCGACGCTTCGACGTCGAGGACGGGTCGGTGACTCCGGTTGACCCCTGAGGAGAAGGACCCGCTCCCCCCTGGGTCCGACCAGGACAGGGGTGGGCAGACGCCGGACCAGGTCGAGGAGCACGACGACTCCGGGCTCGACCTGGCGCGCTCGATCGCCCGGGGACTGGCAGGGAAGACGCCGAAGAAGTCGGCTCGCCAGTCGCCGGCCCGCACCGATGCCGCACGTCGGTGGCGGACCGCTCGCGAAGGTCGTGCGAGCGGTGCCCATCCCGACGACCGCGACCCCCAGACGATGGACTCGACGCTCGGCCGCTTCGTCAGCGAGCAGGGCTGGGAGACCGAGCTGCGGGTGCACGGCGTCTTCTCCCGCTGGGAGGCGATCGTCGGACGCGACGTCGCCCAGCACGTCACCCCCGAGTCGTTCGCCGACGGGCGGCTCGTCGTACGCACCGACTCCACGGCGTGGGCCACCCAGATGAGGCTGCTGGCCCCCGACGTCGTACGCCGGCTCAACGAGGTCCTCGGCGAGGACACCGTGCAGGCGATCGACATCGAGGGCCCGCGCGGACCGTCGTGGAAGAAGGGCCGCCTCCGGGTCAAGGGCCGCGGCCCGCGGGACACCTACGGCTGAGCCGGGTCAGCCGCGACTCGCCCCGGCCCACCCAGCGCTGACACTCGCGGACCCCCGCCGGCTCAGGCCCGCGCCGCGATCGACTCGATCATGACCGCGCACCTCCCGTGGCCGGCGCTGGTGATCGACGGTGCCTGGGACCTCGTCGCGGCCAACGACGCCGTATACCGGCTCCTGGAGAGGTCTTTCCTCTCCGCCACCACGGTCTTCGGCACGACGCGGGAGGTCACCGTCTCCGGGCTGGCCGTCGAGGCGTTCTCACCGGCTGACGACGCGACCCGGGCGGCGCTCGGATGACCTGTCACCACCCGACCTACCCCTGGCTCCGCGTTTCGAGGATGGGCCCTGAACTCACTCACGGCCGTACAGGGAGTCGGCTGACCCCCTCGGACGGCCTGCCTGGCCCGGTTCTGGGCCTCTGAGGGGCACTTTTCGAGGCGGATGTCCACATTCCTGGGGCACGTGACGCGATTGCGCGCCCGTGAAGGGTAGACTGAGGCTTGGTCGCCGACCTCACGTGAGGCGGCCATTGTGTTGCGCGAAACGTGCGACACCCATCAGTCCTCGGCCCCGGTTCGACACGGGGCCGCACAGCAGAAGAGGAAGCCTTAGTGGCCGACGAGCCGATCGACACGACCCCTTCCGACGTAGCACCAGCAGTTGCTTCCGACCAGACACTGGCCGAGCACCCCGAGCACCCCGAGGCCCCCGAAGTGATCCCCACGAGCATCCTCGAGGGTCACTCGGTGGAGGCCGGGAACTACGACGCCAGCGCGATCCAGGTCCTCGAGGGCCTCGAGGCGGTCCGCAAGCGTCCGGGCATGTACATCGGCTCCACCGGCGAGCGCGGCCTGCACCACCTGGTGTGGGAGGTGGTGGACAACTCCGTCGACGAGGCGCTGGCCGGCTTCTGCGACCGCGTCGAGGTAGCGATCCTGCCCGACGGTGCCATCCAGGTCTCCGACAACGGTCGCGGCATCCCCGTCGACGTCCCGGCCGGCCAGGAGCTGCCGGCCGTCACTGTCGTCCTGACCGTGCTGCACGCGGGCGGTAAGTTCGGCGGCTCGGGCTACAAGGTCTCCGGCGGCCTCCACGGCGTCGGCATCTCGGTGGTCAACGCGCTCTCCAAGCGCGTCGAGGTCGAGATCAGGCGCGACGGCTTCCGCTGGTTCCAGGCCTTCGAGATGGGGATCCCCACCGGACCGCTGGAGAAGCACGAGGCGACCGACGAGACGGGCACCACGACCCGCTTCTGGGCCAACGACGACATCTTCGAGACCACCAACTACTCCTTCGAGACGATCACCAACCGCTTCCGCGAGATGGCCTTCCTCAACAAGGGCCTCGAGATCGTCGTACGCGACGAGCGCGCGGCCGCGGCGCAGATCGCCGACGCGATGGACGACGACACCGTCTCTGACGACGTCGAGGAGGGCGGTGAGGGGGCGCAGGCCGCGCACAGCGCCCCTGGCGGCGTGATGGAGCGCCGGTTCAAGTTCGACCGCGGCCTGGTCGACTACGTCGAGCACCTCAACCGCAGCAAGACCATCGCCAAC
>JBKJON010000037.1:0-4139 GCA_046595715.1 Marmoricola sp. | reverse complement strand
GAGTACTGGATCCGTCACCACGCGGGCGTTCCCGCCCATGCCGTCGTGCCGATCGGGATCGACGGCGCCAAGCCCGGGCCTGGCGTCCTGGAGGCGATCGGCACGACGGCATGGGCGGGAACGCCCGCGTGGTGACGGATCCAGTACTCCTGGAAGTGCACGGCCCGACGCTCCCCGGTGTCGGGGTCGTCGATCACGACGTGGGTCTCGACGCGGTCGTCGGTCATCGGGAGCAGGGCCACCCGCCCGCCGTTGACCGCTGAGAGCCAGCGCCGGCACAGAGCGGTGGTCACGGCACTGAGGGGGAAGCCGGCGTCCAGCATCTGCGTGCGCACGAGATGGGTGGCGATGTCCCGGTCGCCGAGCCCGAACCAGGTCGGCTCCACGCCGTACGCCGCGAGCTCCTCCTTGGCGCCCCAGGTCTCGGCGCGCCGACCCCAGCCGCGCTCGGTGTCGATGCCGTCGCCGAGGGTGTACATCACCGTGTCGAGGTCCGGGCAGACCTTGAGGCCGTGCACCCAGATGTCGTCTGCGGTGTTCGCCACCACGGTTACCGCGGTCTCGGACGAGGTGCGCTCGATCAGCCGCAGGAGGCCCTGGAGGAACCGGGCACCACCCACACCGCCGGAGAGAACCGTGATGCGGCCGGGGAGCCCGGCCGTGGGCCGCCCGGGCAGTCGATCGGGGAGCTGATCGGGGGCCGCGGCGGGGTCATCAGGGGGCATCAGAGATGAATCGGACATGGACATAAGTGTGGACCAGTGGTGTCCAATACCAGACTTTCGCTTGACTTCGCGGTACGACAGGCATGTAATCACACCAGTGTTATTAGCAACTCGGTCCGTCAGGATCGAAGGGTCGAAGAGGGGCGAACACGTGCGCGAACTGTATCTGCTCGAGGGCGAACCGGAAGACGCTGGATGGCAGGAGCGCGGGCTGTGCGCTCAGACCGATCCTGAGGCGTTCTTCCCCGAGAAGGGTGGCTCGACAAGGGAGGCCAAGAAGGTCTGCCTGACCTGTGACGTGCGTCAGGACTGTCTGGAGTACGCACTGGAGAACGATGAGCGCTTCGGCATCTGGGGCGGGCTCTCCGAGCGGGAGCGCCGCAAGCTGAAGAAGCGGGCCGTCTGAGGCTGCCCGTCTGTGGCTGCCCGTCTGTGGGTGCCCTTCCGACGCCGGGTCCTGTCCGCCGCGAGCAGTGTGGTGGGCGGACCCGCGTTCGACTCCCGGGGCCGGGAGTCAGGGTCTCCTCGTCAGGGTTCGTAGTCGGGGTGCACGTCCTCGGCCGGCACCCCGCGGGAGTCGGCCAGCTGCTCCACCACGACGGTCAGCACCAGGGCCTCGAGGTCGGCCCGACTCTCGGCGCGGTGCTCGATGGGTCGCCTGAACAGCACCAGCCGTGGCGGCGTGACCTGTGTCGCCGGCACCAATGAGGCCAACGGCACCCTCGGTGCCACCCAGGTGCGGGGCAGCACCGGGATGTCCTCCACCGCGAGCTCGACCGGGGCGAGCTCCTGGGTCCACCGCGACTCCACGTCGTTCATGACGTCGACCGCGACCTGGTCGAAGCGTTCCCGCCCGCTGAGGTGTGCCGGCACCCGCCCTTTCGGGGCGCCGGGGCCGTAGGCCGGGCCGCGCATCCCGCGTCCGCGACGGTCCCGCGGCGTGCGGGCCAGGGCCGGCCGAGCGGCGCCGTGAGCGGCCGTGTGACCGCCGCCGTCTCCGGGGTCGTCGGCAGAGCTGTCGGGGGAGGGCTCGTTCACGACCGCGAGCCTACGACGGCTTGCCCCCGAGGAGTTGTAACGTCACCGCCGTGGGTCTCCTTCGTCGCTGTTCGCGCACCGCATGTGGACGTCCCGCTGTCACCACGCTCACCTATGTCTACGCCGACCAGACAGCCGTGGTCGGTCCGCTCGCGACGTACGCCGAACCGCACGCCTACGACCTGTGCGACCGCCACAGCGAGCGCCTCTCGGCACCGCGCGGGTGGGAGGTGCTCCGGCTCGCCAACGACGACCACCAGGGGCCCTCCTCCGACGACCTGCTGGCCCTGGCCGACGCCGTTCGTGAAGCGGCTCAGCCGCGGCCCGTGGAGGTGCAGCCGACCCCGGTCGCTACTCCCGAAGGCACCCGCCGCGGCCACCTGCACGCTCTCCGCTCCGAGGACTGATCCGGTTTGCTCAAGCTCGTCGCCTTCGATCTCGATGACACGTTGGCCCCGTCGAAGACGCCCATGTCCGACGAGATGGCCGCGGGGCTGATGCGTCTCCTGGACCTCGTCGAGGTGTGCATCATCTCGGGTGGCACCTACGACCAGTTCCGGACCCAGGTCATCGCCAGGCTCCCACCCGGTCCCACCCTGCGCCGGCTGCACCTGATGCCCACCTGTGGCACCCGCTACTACCGCCTGGCCGCGGACGAGGAGGCGGGCGAGGAGGCGGGCGAGTCGTGGGTGGAGGTCTACAGCGAACCGCTGTCCGCCGAGGAGCGCAGGACCGCCTCGGAGGTGCTCGAGGAGGCGGCCACCGAGCTGGGGCTCTGGGCCCCGGACGACGAGGTCTTCGGCGAGCGCGTCGAGGACCGAGGCACCCAGATCACCTTCTCGGCCCTCGGGCAGCAGGCGCCCGTGGACCTCAAGCACGGCTGGGACCCGGACGGCGCCAAGCGGCTGCGGCTGCGCGAGGCCGTCCAGGCGCAGCTCCCCGACCTCGAGGTGAGGGCCGGTGGCTCGACCTCCATCGACATCACCCGACGCGGGATCGACAAGGCCTACGGCATGGGAATCTTGATGAAGGAGCTGGCTCTGTCGGCCGACGAGGTGCACTTCGTCGGGGATCGGCTCGAGCCCGGCGGCAACGACTTCCCCGTGCGCTCTCTGGACATCTCCGTCCATCAGGTGGCCGGGCCCGAGGAGACCCTGAGGCACGTCGAGGACCTGATGCGGTCCAGCACCTTCCCCCAGTCACCCCGCTGAGGGGCGACGGGCCGAACCCCGGTCACCCCCACTGGTGGTTCAATGTCCGCGCGTGCACCACCGAACCCGTGCTTCGGCTCAGAAGGAGCCTGTGATGAATCTCGACAGCCATCTGCTCGACGTGATCGTGTGTCCCGCCTGCCGGCAGTCCCTCGCGGTCGACGAGGCCGCCGAGGAGCTGGTCTGCGTCGGCTGCGGGCTGGCCTACCCGGTGCGCGACGACATCCCCGTGCTCCTCGTCGACGAGGCCCGCAAGCCCCGATGACCTTCGACGACGGGCTGCTGGACGACGAGGTGGCGCTCTCGCGGGCCGACGTACGCCTGCGCTACCTGGCCGAGGGCGGTGCGCGCGTACGACGTGAGGCCGTCGCCGCCCAGGAAGCGGTGGGCGTCGCCGTGGACCGGCTCTCCGACGCCCGGGCGCGTGCCGTCGTGGCCGCCGGTCCCGACTCGCGCCTCCTGCGCGCCGTGCTGGAGCCGGTCTGCCCGGTGCCGTTCGTCGCCTGGCCCGGTCACGGCCTTCCCGGATGGGCCGGCAGCCTCGACCTCGTCGTCGTCCTCGCACCGGACGGACACGACCCCGCGACCGCCGCTGCGGTCGCCGAGGCCGTACGCCGCGGCTGCCAGCTCGTCGTGGCCGCCCCCGAGGGGTCGCTGGTGGCCGACCACGCACAGGGCCGCTACGTCACGCTGCTGCCCACGGTGACCGGGGACCAGCTCGCCGTCGCCGTGGTCGTCCTCGACCTCCTCGACCGCGTCCACCTCGGACCGCAGACCGACCCCGAGGTGATCGCCGACGCGCTCGACGAGGTGGCCATCGCCTGTGGTCCGCACCGCGACATCGCCGTGAACCCGGCCAAGATCCTGGCCATCGGGGTTGCGGACTCCAACCCGATCTTCTGGGGCGGGACGGTGCTCGCTGCGCGGGCCGGTCGCCGGATCGCCGAGTCCGTCCGGCGCGCCACCGGCCGGACCGCGCTGGCCGCCGACGCCGAGCACCTGCTGCCCGTGCTCGCCGCGACCGCACCCGCCGACGTCTTCGCCGACCCGTTCGCCGACGGTGGCACCGCACGCCGCCCCGCGCTCGTGCTGCTCGACGACGGCTCGGACGAGCCGTCGGTGCGGGAGACCCAGGACCAGCTCGAGGAGGCCGCGAATGCGGTCG
>JBKJON010000009.1:0-2660 GCA_046595715.1 Marmoricola sp. | reverse complement strand
GTGCACTCCATGAACACGTCGATGCCCAGCGCGACGGCCCGCTGCTGCAGCGTGCGGATCATCTCCAGTCCGGTGCGGTCACCGACATGGGCGAGCCGGGCGTACTTGTGGCCGCCGAAGTCGCGCTGGGAGATCAGGCCGTCCTCGGTGCGGTCGAACAACGCGCCCCAGTCCTCGAGCTCCTGCACCCGCTCGGGAGCCTCCTGCGCGTGCAGCTGGGCCATCCGCCAGTTGTTGAGCATCTTCCCGCCACGCATGGTGTCGCGGAAGTGCACCTCCCAGCTGTCCTCGGGGTAGACGTTGCCCATGGACGCGGCGATGCCCCCCTCGGCCATCACGGTGTGCGCCTTGCCGAGGAGTGACTTGCACACGATCGCGGTCCGGGCTCCGGCGTCGTGGGCGGCAATGGCTGCCCGCAGCCCCGCTCCGCCGGCACCGATGACGACGACGTCGTAGGTGTGCCGCTCCATCCCGCCGGTCTCGCCGCCCGACATCAGGTTCCCCGTCATCGGGTGGCGCTCACCGCCCTCGTCGGGTGAGGAGGGAGCGTCGGCGGCCGTCTCGAAACCATCCTGGCCGGACGGAGTGGTCATCAGAAGAACCTCGGATCAGTGAAGGCGCCGCTGGCGAGCAGCAGGACGTAGACGTCCGCGATCGCCACGGAGAACAGCGAGAGCCAGGCGTAGCGGGCGTGGTGGCCGTTGAGTCGCGAGACCCACGTCCAGAGCTTGTAGCGGACCGGGTGCTTGCTGAAGTGCCGGAGCCGTCCGCCCACCGCGTGGCGGCACGAGTGGCAGGACAGCGTGTAGAGCCAGATCAGCACGATGTTGGCCAGGAAGATCAGCGTGCCCAGGCCCATGTGGCCCCACTCGCCCTCGGCGTTCCTGAAGGTCAGCACCGTGTCGAAGGTGAGGATGAGCCCGACCACCACGGCGGCGTACCAGAAGTAGCGGTGCAGGTTGTTCAGGATCAGCGGCAGCCTGGTCTCCCCGCTGTAGGCCGTGTGTGGCTCGGCCACCGCGCAGGCGGGAGGGCTGAGCCAGAAGGCGCGGTAGTAGGCCTTGCGGTAGTAGTAGCAGGTCATCCGGAAGCCGAGCGGGAAGATCAGGATGATCAGCGCCGCCGACAGCGGCCACCACGCGAACGGCTGGCCGAAGTCCGAGCTGCCTTCGACGCAGTCACCGAGACAGGGCGAGTAGAAGGGAGAGAGGTAGGGCGCGGCGTAGTAGTTGCTGCCCTGGAAGGCCCGGATGGTCGCGTAGACGACGAACGCGAAGAACACCACGAAGGTGGTCAGCGGGTAGAGCCACCACCGGTCGGTGCGCAGGGTCCCGGCCTGGATGCGCGCCCGGGTGGGACCCCTGACACCGTTGGGCACCCCTGTGTCCGTCGACGCCATCGCCACCTCCGCGAAGTTGTGAACCCTGTGTGTGACGGGGACCACTCTTGCCCCATCGCGGGCGAAAGGGAAAGGGGCGCGCGGTGACGCACCCGGCGAACGGCCGCCCAGGGGCCGGAGATGCTGCGCCGACCCAGGCGCGGGATATGTCACATCACCCGGAGGCCCGCCCCGGACATCGGAGAGATACGGTGGCCGTTGTGGCCACTGCGACGCTTGTCAAGAACAGCAGGTCGACTCGATCGACCATTGCGCTGAAGATGCTCATGGCCGTCAGCGGCATCATCTTCATCGGATTCGTGCTGACGCACATGTACGGCAACCTCAAGGCCTTCGCCGGCCATGACGCCTTCAACGTGTACGCCGAGCACCTGCGCACCTTCGGTGAGCCGATCCTGCCCTACAGCGGTCTCCTCTGGATCATCCGCGTCGTGCTGCTGGGGTCGCTGGTCGTGCACGTTGCCTGCGCCCTCGCACTCTGGCGTCGTGCCCAGCACGCTCGCACCGTCAAGTACGTCGTGAAGAAGAACAAGCACTCGACCTGGGCCTCGCACCTCATGCGCTGGGGCGGCCTGACGCTGCTGCTGTTCATCGTCTGGCACCTGCTGAACTTCTCCATCGGCAAGGTCAACGTCACCGGCGGGTCCACCAGCGACCCCTACAACCTCCTCGTCGACTCCTTCGACACCTGGTGGCTGACGCTGATCTACCTGTTCGCGATGGCCATGCTCGGCGCCCACCTGCACCACGGCATCTGGAGCTCGCTGCAGACCCTCGGCCTCACCAACACCGCGCGCTCCCGTGCCCGCGCCAAGACGTTCGGCCTGGCCCTCGCCGTGGTCATCGCCGGAGGGTTCTCCCTCGTTCCGATCTTCGTCCTGGCCGGCGTCATCACCAAGTGATCGGCCAGCCCAGAAAGGTTAGGTAGAGCCATGACAGACATGCCCGACACCACCACGACCTCGGATCCCTCGCACCACGCGGACAGCGAGCAGGAGACCGACGACGCCTACGGGTACTACACCCCCGGCGACCCGCTGGTGGACACCAAGGCTCCCGGTGGTCCGATCGACGAGCGCTGGGACACCCGGCAGTTCGAGGCGCGGATCGCGAACCCGGCCAACCGCCGTCGCCTCTCGGTGATCGTCGTGGGCACCGGTCTGGCGGGCGCCTCGGCAGCGGCCACGCTGGGCGAGGCCGGCTATGTGGTGAAGTCGTTCTGCTACCAGGACTCGCCCCGTCGCGCGCACTCGATCGCCGC
>JBKJON010000555.1:0-3879 GCA_046595715.1 Marmoricola sp. | reverse complement strand
GCTCCGGTCGGGCCGTAGAGACGCAGCACCCGGCGCAGCTGGTCCATCGGGTCCGTTCCCCTGGCCAGCGCCTGGTCGAGCTTGCGGAGGTCACGGTCGACCGCGTGCGCGAAAGCGTCGGCGACGAGCGCGTCCTTGGTGCCGAAGTGGTAGAAGACCAGCGCGGGGCTGACTCCGAGCGACGTGGCGACGTCGGAGACGCGGATCGCGGCCAGCCCGATGCGGTCGAGGAGCTCGGTCGTAGCGGTCAGCATCTCGTCGCGGCGCGCCTCCACCGTACGACGGTCCCGGCCAGTGCGCGGGGGCGTCACTCGCGATCTCCCATGCCGGGCAGCCTAGGGCTTTCGGTGACACCTGGAGGGCAGGAGGCACGCTCATGAGCGATACCCAGGTCGGCATCCCGGTCGACGCGCTGGAGAGGGTGCGCCGAGCCACCCGGCACGAGGGTGAGCCCGAACGCATGATGCCGGCGGAGGCCTACACCGACCCGGTGATCCTGGCGTGGGAGCAGCGCCATCTCGTCGCCGGGAGCTGGTCGTGCCTGGGCCGGTTGGTGGACCTGTTCCCGCCGGTCACGCAGGGGCGGCCCGTCACACAGCGCTCGGTGATGGTCGGTGACGTCTCGGCCCTACTGGTGCGAGACGACGGCGGCCCGCGGATGTTCGCCAACACCTGCCGTCACCGAGGCCACGAGCTGCTCGGCGAGGGCGAGACCTCCCCGCGGCAGAGCATCACCTGTCCCTATCACGCGTGGTCCTACGACCTCGGGGGTGCGCTGATCGCCGCCACCGGGTTTCGTGCCGACGAGCGGTTCGACACCACCGAACACGCGCTCGTGGAGCTCCCGGTCCGACTGTGGCAGGGGTGGGTCTTCGGTCACGCCCTGCACGCGCTGGGGAGCGGTCTCGTCCCGTCGTTCGAGGAACACCTCGGTGACGTGGCGCCGATCATCTCGGCCTACGACTGTGGATCGCTGGTGCTGGCTGACCGGCACAGCTACGAGGTGGCAGCGAACTGGAAGGTGATAGCGGAGAACTACCACGAGTGCTACCACTGCCCGCTGATCCATCCCGAGCTGTGCCAGGTCTCGCCTCCTGACTCGGGCGACAACTACGACCTCCCCGGAGCGTGGGTCGGTGGGTCGATGGACCTGCGCGACGGCATGGCCACGATGTCGCTGACGGGCGAGCTCGCGGCGACGCCGATCCCGGGGGTGGACCCCAAGCGGGTGGAGTACGTCCACGTGCTGCCCAACCTTCTGGTCTCGGCGCATCCGGACTACGTGATGACGCACCGGCTCCTGCCCCTGGCCTCCGGACGCACGTGGATCGAGTGCTCCTGGCTGGTGGTCCCCCACGCGGACGGCACCGCGCCGGACGCCGCTGCAGCGGTGGAGTTCTGGGACCTGACCAACAAGCAGGACTGGCGCGCGTGCGAGTCAGTGCAACGAGGGCTGGGCAGCCCGCACTTCCGGCCAGGACCGTTCGCGCCGAACGAGGACGCCGTCGCGGACCTGGTGGCGAGGGTCAGCCGGGCCTACCAGGTCGGTCGGTTCGAGGCGTGAGCCGCGTCCCCCTCCGTGTCGAGAAGGCAGGATTGGTTCCGTCCCAGGGGTGAGTGGCAGCGAGCCACCCCGGAACGAGGAGTCGGAGATGCCGAGGTACCGGTTGCTCAAGCACTACACCGGTGGCCCCACGGAGCCGGCGTTCGCCCCGACGGAGCAGTGGACGCACGAGGAGATCGACACCCACAGCGCGTGATAGCGCGAGGTCGCGCGGATCCTCCGCGAGAACGGTGAGCTCGCCGAGCGGGACCACCTCACCAAGCGCGCCGCGGGTCTCAGATCGCGCTGAGGCAGTGCTCCGCCGAGGGCATCACCGCGGCAAGGTGACCGTGGCGGCCACGATGGGGTGGTCCGAGACACCCGCGGACCGGGTCGTCTTGTCCGAGGTCCAGTTGCTGAAGGTGACGTTCCGGGAGCCGAAGATCCAGTCGATGCCATTCCCTCGCGGGCTCAGGCAGCGACCGCCACGCGAGCCACCCGAGGCCGCGCGCATCTCACCGGAACGAGTCATCTTGCAGAAGTATCTCGCCTTCTCGTTCATGTCGCCGGTGACGAAGACGGTCTCGCCCTGTCTGCGCAGCCGCTTGACCAACGCCACCTGGCGACGCGTCGCTTCGTTGCGGTAGCGCTGCGCCGCACCGTGCGTGTTGGCGGCGTTGTGGGTGTTGATCATCACGAACGTCCGGCCAGTGGAACGGGACCTGAGCTTCAGGACCGGGATGTTGACGCGCTTGCCCTGGAAGTACGGGATGGCAAGGCTCGACTTGGACACGAGCGTGAAGTGGGACTTCCTATAGGCGATGGAGTTGCGGGTGTCGTTGGACTTGCCGCTCCGCGAGGGCGCCCCCACGACGACCCACTTGCCCTTGGCGGCCCTCAGGAACGCGGAGTACTGCTTGGCCTCGAGCTCCTGCAGACCCACCACGGCGACATGGTGCTTGTCGATGTAGCCCAGGGCGGCACTGGAGCGGGCCGCCACCGACCGGCCCTTGCCACGGCTGTGGCTTCCGCCCAGGACGTTGAAGGTGCCCATCGTGAACACCAGCGGTCGGCGCTTGGCCGCCGAGGCAGCCAGCGAGATGTCATGTGCGAAAGCCCGTGACTCCTGGCCCGAGGTTGAGGCGGCCGGCTGGCTCGCGCCCTGGGAGACGGCGATGCCGCTGAGCACGGTGGCGACAGCCAGAGCAGGCGCAAGAGTGTGCTTGGAGATCAACATGTGAGTATCCCGATGCGGTTGGGGGCAGGGTGTCCACGGACGGTCCGAGCGCCTGGATCACGCGGCGCCCCCACGTGCTCGGGTCCTCGCCGGCAGACCAACAGGTCGACGGAGTCCCGTTGACCGTAGAGCCCGGAAGCCGCGACCGCCAATTGGGGTCTCGGGAAAGCCGGTGGGTCACTCCCGGTGCCTCACGACGTTGACCACGTTCCCGTCCGGGGCCCGGACGAGGAACCGGCGTACGCCCCAGGTCTCCGTGGTGAGCGGGTGCACGATCTCGTAGCCGAGCCGCTGAGCTTCGTTGTAGGCGGCCTCGACGTCCTCGGTGTGGACCGAGATCACCGAGTCCTCGGGCGAGGTCGCGTCGCCACTGACCAGCTGGACGGTGGCTCCGGTGTCCAGGGAGGTGTACCGGGCCACCCAACCGAGGTTGAACTCCTCGGTGCCGAGCCCGAGAAAGTCCGTGTAGAACCCCTTGGCGGTCGCTACCTCGGACACCCCGGAGATTGGCCGTGACTCGTGTCGCGCGCATGCGGTCCTCCCTTGGGTCAGCAGACCGATCCGTGTCGAGGCTTCTGCCGACGAGCTCGTCGGCCACCATTCGACGATGGATTCACGTCCGGAGAACGTCCACACTACGCAGATGCGGGCCGGGAACACCGACCGTGAGCACTGTGTGGCGCACTCCTCACGGGCACCCTGGCGGACGCCCGGTCACCCGTCGGGTGGTTCCCGGCTGCCCGGTCGTCGGGTGCCGGGTGGTGGGTCGAAGGTGAAGTGGTTGGGTCCGGTTCCTCGGATCTGCCAGGGTCCGGTGTGGACCAGTCGGTGGTGGTGGCCGCAGAGCAGGATCATGTTTCCCAGTGACGTCTCTCCGCCGTCGGCCCAGTGGTCGATGTGGTGGGCGTGGGTCATGACCGGTGGTCTGGTGCAGTTCGGGAAGCGGCAGTGGTGGTCGCGGGCGACCAGTGCTCTCCACAGGGCGGTGGTGACCAGGCGTTGTCGGCGGCCGACGTCGAGGACCTCGCCTTGGGTGCCGAGGACGATGGGGATGAGGTCGGCGTCGCAGCACATCCTGCGGATGGTGGTGGCGGTGAGG
>JBKJON010000507.1:0-18664 GCA_046595715.1 Marmoricola sp. | reverse complement strand
CGAGGCGGTGAGCGATCTGATGATCGCGCCACCCCTGGGAATCTCGGACCACGACAACGACCTGGCGCAGTAGGGACAGCGGGCTGCGGTTCCGAGGATCCTCAGGCTTGGATGACGACGAGCAGCTCGATCATCGCGAGGACGACCGTTGCCATGGCGAGCGACGCGGCGGCCCGGCCGCCCCGCTTCCGGGACCTAGCACGGATCCCGGCTGCTTGCGAATAGCGGAGCTGGCTCTCGAGGAACACCCAGGTGGAGAGGGCGAAGGCGAGGCCACCGCCGACCACGGCAACCGCGCCGAGTCGTCCCAGCGTCAGCCGCAGCAGAACGATGGAGGCCACGGCGAGCGAGAGTGCCGTGCGTTGCCAGGCGAGCAGGCTTCGTTCGTTGGCCAGGCCCGGGTCCTTCGGGTTCACCCGACTCCGCTCACCAGAGGCCGACGATGAGCAGCAGGGCAACGAGGCCGACGACGGCGGCGAGTGCGACGTTGTACGACGCCGAAGGCAAGGGTTCGCCGCGGCGCATGGCCCGCTCGGCGGCTGCCCACCGCGCCCACGAGAAGAGGGCGCAGCCCAGGCCCAGGGTCAGCAGGAGGATCGTCAGCGGCTTCTTGAGGTCGTCGTCGAGCGGGACTTCGAAGGCGTCCAGCGCCACCCCTCCGGCGACCAGGGCGAGCGCGGTGCGGATCCAGGCCAGGAAGGTGCGCTCGTTGGCGAAGCTCCACCGAGGGTCGGGTTCGTTGCCACTGTCGTACACCCAGCGTGGCCAGCGGCTCGGGGATTTGGTCACGCGCCCATCCTCGCATCCGGGTCAGGTCGGGACCTGGGCCTCGTGCACGATGTCGATCGACGAAACGACGTGCAGGAGCGGTGTGAATGATGGTGGTTGCCGGACCACCCAGAGCGGAGTCGGGCCCGCCCCACCCCGGTCTGCGCAAGGTGGTTGAGGACGTCGGAGCCTGACCAGCCTCCGATCCACATGACGCTGCCCCTGTCGCCGGGCGACGACGCTCCTGTCGGTCTTCCGGATTGGGTGCGTGGGATCGCGGCGGTCCCAGTTGGTGGTCCGTCGCGCCGCTTGGGAGCATCCTGACGGCCCGACGTCCGCACGTGGACCGACCGCAGCGCGGTGCTGGTCAAGCCTCAGAGCGTCCCGACCCGCACCTGGACGTGGCCACCGCGCAAGCTCCACGACTGCACGTCGTGGGCTGTGTGCTCGAGCAGGGTCCAGGGACGTGCGCTGATGTCAGCGCCACCGAGTCGACAGGCCAGTCGGGCAGCTGGATCGAGCAGTCTGGCCCAGCCGTGGGGCAACTCCATGTCGACGACTCCCGCGCGGCCTCCGGGACGGACCAAGGAGGTGGCCTGCCGCCACGCTGCCTCCCAGTTGGGCATCAGCGACAGCGAGTAGGTGAAGAGCACCGCGTCGAAGGTCGCGCCGGAGCCGTCCGGTCCGGCGGTGACCTGGTCGAGCTGCTCGGCGTCCGCCTCGACCAGGGCAAGGTTTCGCGGTGGCTTCTTGGTCGTCTTGCGTCGTGCTACCTCGAGCATCTCGCGGCTGCGGTCCACCCCGACAACCTGCCCGCTCGGACCGACCGCTGCGAGCAGGAGCGGGAAGTTGAGCCCGGTCCCGCAGCCGATGTCCAGCACCCGGGACCCCTCCTGAAGATGCAGGGCAGGAATGGCACGTTCTCGACCGACTCCGTAGATCGGCTCCGCCGACAGCGTGTCGTACCACGAGGCCGTGTAGGTGTAGCGCGACATGGAGCCTTGCCTTTCGGGTGGGCGAGGTCGGGAGCTCGCTTCCACGGAAACGTTGTACCCCCGCATCAAGTCGAACCGCTCCGCAGAGATCCAGGAATGAACCGATGGACGGTCCGGCCAAGGCTCACACCCCCCGGATCGCATCGGAGGACGAGGCCTGGTGCAGTGCCCAGGCCGCATTGACCAGGCCGATGTGGCTGAAGGCCTGCGGGAAGTTGCCCAGCAGCTCGCCGGTGGTCGAATCGATCTCCTCGGCCAGCAGACCGACGTCGTTGACGTAGCTCGCCGCGCGTTCGAACACCTCGTTGCCTTCCTCGGTCCGTCCGGCCAGCGCGAGGGCGTGGGCGAGCCAGAAGGTGCAGAGCAGGAACGTGCCCTCCTCGCCGTCGAGCCCGTCCACCCCGGAGCCCGTGTGGTAGCGGTGGACCAGGCCGCGTTGGTCGGTGAGCTGGTCGCCAACGGCGTCGATCGACGACAGCACCCTCGGGTCATGGGCGGGCAGGAAGCCGACGATGGGCAGGAGCAGGACGGTGGCGTCGAGGTCGGGGCTGTCGAAGGACTGGGTGAACGCACCGAGGTCTGTGTCCCAGCCTCGTGTCTCGACGGCGGTTCGGATCTCCTCGGCGGCTGCTTTCCAGGCCGGCAGACGACTCTCGGCGTCGAGCAGGTCGGCCAACCCGATCGCACGGTCCAGGGCGACCCAGCACATGACCTTCGAGTGGACGAAGTGGCGCGGCTCTCCGCGTACCTCCCAGATGCCGTTGTCTGGTTGTTGCCAGCGTGCGGCGGCTGAGTCGGCGAGCCCGACCAGGAAGTCGCGGGTGGGCCCATCCAAGACGCCCAGCTGGTCGCGGAGCTGGGCCGCTGCATCCAGCAGCTCGCCGTACACGTCGAGCTGCGGTTGGTCCCAGGCGCCGTTGCCCACGCGCACCGGCGTGCTGCCCCGCCAACCCGTGAGGTGCCTCAGGGTGCGTTCGGAGAGATCGTGCTCGCCACCGATTCCGAACATGATCTGCAAGGGGTGGTCGATGACCGAGCCCGAGGCGGCGCTGGCCATGAACTCGAAGAACTCGTGGGCCTCATCGGGGCAGGCGGCGACCCACAGTGCCTGCATCGTCATGCTCGCGTCACGGACCCAGGAGTAGCGGTAGTCCCAGTTCCGTTCACCGCCGACCTGCTCGGGCAGGGAGGTGGTGGCCGCGGCCACGATCGCCCCGGTGGGCTGGTAGCTGAGGGCCTGCAGCACCCGTCCTGATTGGTGCACGAGGTCGCACCAGCGGCCCTGATAGCCCTGGTGGAGCGCTGACCACTCCTGCCAGCCAGACACCGTCTCATCGACCAGCGCGGAGATCTCCGAGCCGGTGCGTGTCGTCGGCTTGGCTGCGCCCAGGGCTGAGTACTGCAGGGCGAAGCAGGCGCGCTCGCCTGGCCCGAGCTCGAAGCGGACGTGGCACTGGTCCCGCTCCATCTGGAGGCCAACGGTGCTCGACAACGTCAGCCGAGCCGCGCCCCCCGTGGCGACGACCCCGCCGTCCACCGGCGCCATGGTCGGGGAGATCAGCCCGTACTCAGGGCGGGGTCGGAAGGTCATGGCCGCGACGACGCGTCCGCTGGTGCACGTCACGGTCCGGGCCAGCAGATGGGGTGCGTGCTCGCCAAGTGCGTGCGGGTCCCTGGTGTCCCCGAGGACCAGCGCGTCGCGCAGCTCCAGGGTGCCGGTCGAGGTGTGGAAGGTCGTGAGCAGCACCATGCTGGCGGTGACGTACTGGCGCTCGGTGTGGAAGTCGGCCTCGGGGTGGATCGACCAGTGCCCGGCCTGGTCGTCGAGGATGCGCGCGAAGATTGCGGGACTGTCGAACCGAGGCATGCACATCCAGTCGATCGAGCCGGCGGAGGTGACCAGGGTGGCGGAGTGCCGGTCCGAGAGCAGGGCGTGATCGCCGATCGGGAGCGAGGTCATGCCAGCGGCCCCGCCGTCGGGACCTCGGCCACCGCCCGGAGAGTGTCGTCCGACGCCAGGGTGGTGCGCACGCTGACCTCGGAGTGCAGGGTTCGGTGCACGGGGCACCGGTCCGCGATCTCCAGAAGTCGCTCGCGCTGTTGGGCGTCGAGGGCACCACTGAGCTGGATCACCCGATCGATGCGGTCGAGCTGGCCAGACCCGGTCGCGCAGTCCTCGCAGTCCTCGGCGTGGATCCGGGAGTGACGCATCGAGACGGTGACGCTCTCCAGGGGCCACTTCTTGCGCGACGCGTACATGCGCAGGGTCATGGAGGTGCAGGCGCCGAGTCCGGCGAGCAGGAGGTCGTACGGCGAGGGGCCGGTGTCGTGGCCGACGGGGGCCGGTTCGTCGGCACTGAGCAGGTGTCGGCCGGCCGTGATGAGTTGGCCGTAAGGACCTCGACCGTTCTCGGACACGACGACCAACCCCTTCTCGACCTCTTCTGCCGAGGGTGCCACGGTCTCGGAAGTCGTGGGGACGTCCTCGTCGAGGTACCTGCTTGCCCAAGCAGCCAGCATCGAGGCGGCGAAGCGGGCGTCGGGGGCTCGGGTGAGTAGGTGGTCAGCGCCGTCGAGGGAGACGAACGACTTGGGGTGGCGAGCGGCGTCGAAGATCTTGCGGGCGTTGTCGACGCCCACCGTCTCGTCGGTGGGGGAGTGCATCACCAGGAGCGCGGCGCCCAGACGGCGGATCCTGTCCGACTGAGGCTGAGCGGCGATGTCGTCGAGAAACTGTCTCCGGATTCGGAACGGCCGCTCCGCCAGGCAGACCTCGGCCTCACCGGTCTCCTCGATCTCGTGGCGGTTCTCAGCGAGCAGGTGCAGCAGGTGCTCGGTGTCGGCGGGCGCCCCGATGGTGGCGACGGCGCGTGTCTCGGGGATGTGTTCGGCGACGGCGAGGACGGCGGCGCCGCCGAGGGAGTGACCGATCAGGATCCTGGGAGCCGCGTGGTGGGTGCGCAGGTAGTCCGCCGCGTTGACCAGGTCGGCGATGTTCGAGGTGAAGTTGGTGTTGGCGAAGTCGCCGTCGGAACCGCCGAGGCCGGTGAAGTCGAAGCGAAGCACGGCGATGCCGAACCGGGTCAACGCTCGCGCGATCCTCGAGGCGGCGAACACGTCCTTGCTGCAGGTAAAACAGTGCGCGAAGAGCGCGAACGCCTGCGGCCGGGAATCCGGCAAGTCCAGCCGGCCCTCCAGCCGGGTGCCGCTCGAGCCCGGGAAAGTGACCTTCTCGCTGCGCATACGCCCATCTTCCTCTCAGCCATAGGAGAATCCTGTGGCTGAGAGGGGAACCCGGTGAGGACTGCAGCGGATTCCAGCGCCGCTTCCCGGCGCGGGCACGGGTCCTGCTGCCGAGGTGACTGGCGTGCCTCACATCGGCTCAACCCACCTTCAGGGAGCCGTGCATGTCGGCGTGGTAGGTGCAGTGGAAGTCGTACTTTCCGGGCTCGGCGGGTGCCTTGAAGGTGGCCGACTTGCCGGGCTGCAGGATCACGTCGAAGCCGCCCTTGTCGTCGGCGGTGACCGTGTGGGCGGCGTCGTCGTCGTTCTTCACGGTGATCTCGGTGCCGGGCGCCACCGTCCCCGGACCGGAGTAGGCGAAGTCCTTGATCGTGATCACGACCGGCTCCGTCGCGGGGGCGCTGGCCTCCGAGGACGCGGAAGCCTCGCCAGTGGGAGCCACGCTCTGGTTGCTGGTCGTCGAGGGTGCCGACGTGTCGGAGTCGGCACTCGAGGACTCGTCGGATCCGCAGGCGGTGACCGCGAAGAGCGCGATCACGGCCGTAGCTGCTGCGGCACCGATCCTGGTGATGGGTTTCATGACGGACCTTTCGTAGTGGGTCGGGGGGCTCGGCCCGATGCCGAGACGGTCACCGGCCCGGCTGCGTCGAGGTGAGGTCGGCGAAGACGACCGCGTTGCCGGTGTGGGTGCGCAGCGCCTGGTCGAAGTTGCTGCAGGTGATCAGTCGCAGGGCGGGACGGCTCAGGTCCTTGGCGCCGTAGACCGTGCCGGTGGGGAACCGGGCCTTGTCGTAGTTGCGCACGGCATTGACCTTGAACACCGCCACCACTCCGTCAGCGCGGGTCACCAGGATCTTGGCGCCGGGGCGGAGCTCGCCGAGGTCGAAGAAGACCGAGGGTCCGGAACGGGTGTCGACATGGCCTTCGATGATCGCGGGGCCGGGCTGGCCGGGGGTGGGCGAGTTCTCGAACCAGGCGGCCTTGTCCTCGTCGGGTCCCGGCTGTGGAACTGCGAGGGTGCCGTCCTCGGCCAGGCCGATCGGCTTGACCTGGGACCGGACGCCGATCGAGGGGATCGAGATCTCCACCGGGCGTGAGGCGGCAAGCGGCTTCTCGGCGGGCTTGGCAGCGGGCCCGGGGGAACCGCTGGATTCGGTGGGAGGGAGTGCGGCCCCCGCCGAGGAGCCAGGGGTGACGGGTGACGCTGGGTCGATCCGCCCCACCGACCGCGGCGCTTCGGGGGCGCGCACCTGCGCGGCCAGCGCCACCACGACCAGCACGGTCCCGACCGCGGCGAGCGCCAGAGCAAGCCACAGGGGCACCCTCCGGCGACCGCCGACGGTCAGGTTGCGAGACATGGTCTGGTTCAGATCCTCGCGGTCGCGCGGCGACGGGTCACCAGGGCGCCGCCACCGAGGGCGAGCAGACCACCACCGAGAGCGAACATGCCCAGGTCCTCGATGCCACCCGTGGAACCGGTGCCGGTGGCCACGCCGCCGGACGGCATCGCGCTCAGGGAGCCGCACAGGGCAGGAGAGGTAGCGGCCAGCGGCAGGCTGGGCACGAGGTCGCTCTTGGCGTTCTGAGCCTTCTTGCTCAAGGTGGCGGGGTCGAGCCCGTGCACCACGACCACACCGGTGCCGGCCTTGAGGGCATCCACCGTGTCCTGGCTGAGCTTGATCGTCCGCGAGTAGTCGGTGCTGCCACCGCTCGGGGCGATCGTGATGTCGGTGCCGGCCTTGGGGCTCGTGTCGCCCTTGGTCGAGAGCGTGGTGCCGATCCCGCCGTAGGCCGGGCCGCCCTCGGTGGTGCTGACGACGCCGTCACCGTCCTTGTCGGCCGACGGCTTCGGGCACTGGCCCTGGCCGCCGATGTGGATGTGCTGCACGTGCGGGTAGGGGCCGCCGTTGAACTGGTCGGCCAGCCCGCTCCAGCTGACCTTGACCTGGGCGGAGTCACCGTTCACGGTCACCGTCGCCATGCCGGAGCCACCGGAGCCGTTGAGGGCGTTGAGCGTGGTCTGGTAGGAGGTTCCGGTGTCCGCGGAGGCCGGCGCTGCGATCAGCGCGAATGGCACGGTGGCCACCGCGAGCGGTGCGAGGGTGCGAAGGAGCTTGTGCATGGATCGTCCCTTTCAAAGAAACCGAGCGTCAGGACTCGGAGCCCACTGAAGTGCGTGTGGCAGAGGCCTGATCACTCCTGACGAGTGCTGTTCGTCACAGCACCCCGCCCCGGATTGGTCGGAGCGTCCAAAAGATCTGGAACAACCTTGTGGCCCCTAGTCCAAACCGGTTCGGCTTCGGCGCCGAACTCCTGTGGTCGAGGTCACCTGCGGAGAGGACGCACGCCATGAGGGCACGAGCGCTACTGGGACCGGCACTGGCCGCGACCCTGTTGACTGCCGGGTGCTCACCGGGCACCAACGACGATGCCCGACCGGCTGCCTCGAGCGAACACGTGCACGTCGAGGGGATGGACATGAGCTCCCGAGGGGGCCCCTCGTCGGCCGCCTCGATGATCTGTACGAGCGAGATCGCGGACGCCGTGGCCAGGACGTTCGCGCTGAGCACCACTCCGGAGTCGAAGGACGGCTGGTCGAAGGCCAAGCGTGTCTACACCTGCAGCTATCAGATTCCGGGGGGCACCTTGGACCTCTCGGTGCAGGACGCCGAGGACGACGCCTCCGGTGCCTCCTACTTCGACGGGCTGCGCCAGCGGCTCCCCGGTGCGACGGAGCTGGTGGGGATGGAGAACCTGGGCTTCCCCGCCCTCGCGACCACCGATCGAGTCGTCTTCCTCAAGGACGGCAAGACCCTCGAGGTCGACGCAGGTGCGGTTCCGGAGGAGGCGCTGCGCAAGGGATACACGCGACGGGACACGGCCTACGCGGTCGCCTCGGCCGTGATCGCCTGCTGGACCGAGTAGACGACGACCGCTCGTCCCCACCTTGGCAGTCCCACTCACCTGGGACGTTCAGCTCTCACGCCCCGGCCCGGTGGCTCCTAGCGTGGGAGCAGGACAGGGACCTGCCCCGCTGGCTGGAGGGAGTGGGCTGTGGAAAGGGCGCCTGCCGGTCCCTTCGGACAGGGGCCGGCCATGAGTATCGTCGACCACATGCCCCGCTCGACCACGGGTTGCGGCGCCACCTTGGCCGGCGTCGCTGGAGCGTGGGCCGCGGGGTCGCCACGCCGTTCTGCTCGTTCAGCGCGGTGCCGGCGTTCATCGGGTTCGTCGCCGCTGGGGTCCCGCTCGGGGTGACCCTGAGCTTCCTGATCCCCAGCCCACTGGTCAACGAGATCGCCATCGGCCTGCTGCTGACCCTGTCCGGCGTCAAGATCACCTTGGCCTACATCGGCGCCGACCGGTCGATCGCCATCAGTGCCGGCTCGCTGTTGGGGCGCCTGAAGACTTCTTCACCACCTACGCAGTCGGAGGCTTCCCGTTCGCGGTCCTCATCGCGGCCTGCATCGGCGTCCCGCTCTACTCCAACGCGGCCGGCATCCTGCCGCCGGTCGAGGCGCTGCACGACAAAGGCCTGCCGATGGGAACGCTGCTCGCGTTCATGATGGCCGTCGTCGCGCTCTCGCTTCCCGAGATGATCCTGCTGCGCCGCGTCCTCAAGCCCCAGCTGCTCGCCATCTGCATCGCGTGGTCGGCTCCTCGATCGTCGCCGTGGGCCACCTGTTCAACTTCCTGCTCGCCTGAACCCCCAAGAAAGGACGCCGTCATGATCATCAAGATCCTCTGCCCGGCTGCAACAGGTGCAAGAACCTCCAACGCGTCACCGCTGGAGTACCGCGCGAGCGCCAAGGCCGTCCACGGCGGCGACGCCGAGGTTGCCGCCGCCCAGGTCTTCGTCCGGCTCGACGCAGGATGGGCGACCCCGCCGACCGGCGCCCCGGGCCGGGCGGACCTGCTCGGCAGCGCCTTCGCGGCGCGCCTGCTCAAGAACCTGGCCCGCGCAGACGCACTCCGGGTCAGCACCGAGGAGCCCGAGCGACGTGTCGAGCTGGTTCACAGCAACCTTCGCAAGTTCGGGACCGTCTTCAACACCCCGGCGGCAGTGTGCGAGGTGCACGGCACCGTCACCGCGGTCCCCACGACGCAGAAGAGCGGGTCGGCCCACGCCTGACGCGAACGGCGGTGCGCCCGGGCTGAGCGATGCCGGCGTCCCGCGCGGGTAAGTGCGTTCTCAGCGTCTCTCACGCTGTCCACAGGTGCTTCTCGCGAAGGTGGTCGCAGCAGGTCACACCAGGTGACCGCTCACGAAGGGACACACCATGCGGAACCTCAAGCGCAACACCGCCGTCGTCGGCGCCAGTGCGATCATCGCGGCCGTCGGGCTCGGGGGAGTGATGTCGGCGCAGGCCAGCAACACCCCCGCTCCGTCGCCCAGCGCGAAGGTCCAGGCGGAGACCGGTGGGGAGAGCGGCGAGGCGAGCGACGGGCCGGACGTAGGCCCCGACGCCAACCCGAACGAGGCCGGTCACCAGGACGCGAACGAGCAGGGAGAGGCGGCCGGTGAGAGCGAGACCGCGAAGGACGACGGGCCCAACGTGGGCCCTGACGCCAACCCGAACGAGGCCGGACACCAGGACGCGGACGAGTCGGGTGACGCCGCCGGCCAGTAGCGGTCCGACGCTGGGCAGGGGCAGAGGCGCCCTGCCCAGCGTGCTGCCCGGGGCCTCACGCAGGCGAGGTGACCGGGAGCTCTATCCGGAACGTGGTGGAGTCGCTGGCGGCCACCAGGGTCACGTCCCCACCCAGGTCGCGCGCGGTCTCACGGGCGAGCCACAGCCCCAGCCCTCCGGCAACAGTGGCGTCACGGCTGCTCACCCAGGCGTCGAAGACGTGCGGCGCCAGGTCGGCACCGATGGCCTCGCCGGTGTTCGAGATCGAGACGACCAGCATGGAGCCCGAGGTGGCTCCCTGCCGTACGTCGATGGCGATGGAGCCGGCCGGGGGCGTGTGGCGTACGGCGTTGTCGAGGATGGGATCGATGATCTCGGCGAGCTCCGCACACCGCATCTCAGGGGTGATCTGGTCGGCGACCCGCAGGGTCAGGGTGACTCCGGCCAGGGTGACCTGGCGGTGCCACCGGGTGCTGGTCTCGTCGAGGGCATGCAGGACCGGTGCGGGCGTGCGGCTGTGGGCCCGGCTCCGGGCAAGCATGCGGTCGACGATGTGGGTGAGCTGGTCGGCGTCCTGGACGACGCGTTCCAAGGCTGCCGTGAGCGCATGGGGGTCGGTCTCACGCAGGGCCAGCTCGGCCTCTGCGCGCAGCGTCGCCACGGGCGTCCGGAGTCGGTGGCCGGCGTCGGCGGCGAAGGCGAGCTCGGCGGCGTGGCTGTGGTGGAGCCTGGCGAGCATCCGGTTGAGGGCTTCCACCAGTCGGGCGAGCTCATCGTCGTGGCGCGGGACTGTCAGCCCCGCGGCCAGGTCCTGGGGCCGTACGGCCTCGGCGCTCTCGGTGAGGCGGGTGACGCTGCTCAGGGCGCGGCCGGTGAGCAGCCAGGCGAGGGCGGCCATCGCGATGACCACCGCCAGCAGCCCGACCAGGAGCAGCCAGAGCAGGTCCGAGGTGGCGGCGTTGAACCCCTCGGCGTCGGTGGCGACCACCAGGGCTCCGGTGCCTGCGGGCGAGCTGCCCGACGCGCTCATCCGCAGCGGTACGGCGAGCACTGCCAGATCCGCGTCGGGTCGTTGCAGGGAGAACCGTTCCTGGAGGCCCCCGGTCGCGGACTCGACCGCGGCGAGGTCGACCAGCGGAGGCAGCCCCTCGAGTGGGGGGCTGCTGTCGCGAGGCTCACCGTCGGGTCCGAGGACCTGGACGAGGTCGGTCTTGGGGCTGCCTGCGTCCTGGCTGATCGAGCCGTCGGCGGCGACCTCGTCGCGGGCCAGCTCCATCCGGCTCTGCAGCGCAGCGCTGATGGCCTGGGTCTCGGCGTGCCGCACCCGCCAGGTGGCGGCGGCACCGAACAGGACGGCGAAGACGAGACCGACCAGGACGGCGCCCAGGACCAGGCGGTTGCGCATCGAGGCCGGGACGAGGTTCACCGAACCGACCCCAGCCGGTAGCCCACGCCACGGACCGTCTGGATGAGCTCGGGGCAGCCTGCCTGCGCCAGGCGTGCGCGGAGGTAGCCGACGTAGACGTCGACCACGTTGGACGTGCCGTCGTAGGCGTACTCCCAGACGTGGTCGAGGATGTCGCTGCGACGGAGCACGTCACCCGGTCGCCTCATGAAGTAGTCGAGCAGGGCGAACTCACGCGGGGAGAGTTCCAGCACGTTCTCCTGCCACCGCGCCAGGTGCGCGGCTGGGTCCAGGACGAGGTCGTCGTGCCTCAGGGTGACGGGTCTCTCGGTCTCCCCGCGGCGCAGCAGGGCCCGTAGCCGTGCCGCCAGCTCTCCGAAAGCGAACGGCTTGCCGAGGTAGTCGTCGGCCCCGCAGTCGAGGCCAGCGATCCGGTCACCCACCCCGGTACGGGCCGTGAGCATGAGTACCGGGGTCCAGTACCCGTGGGCGCGGTACCAGCTGCACCACTCCAGGCCGGACTCAGGCCCAGGCAGACCGACGTCACACACGACGGCGTCGTACGGCGTGCTCTCCACGGCGTGCCGCGCGTCGAGGGCGTTCGTGACCAGGTCGACCGCCCAGCCTTCCTGGGCCAGGCCGCGTCGCAGCAGCCCGCCCATCCGCGCGTCGTCCTCGATCACGAGCAGCTTCATCGACGGCCCTCCCGTGTCGAGGCTAGTGTGCGCGCGCGCCGCCACCGCCGGAGTCGCGTCACAGGTCACGCAGCTCGCTGGGACCGGCGCGGGCGACCAGTCGGCCGACCCCGGCCACCACCAGCACGGTGACGCCGGTGACCAGCGCCAGCAGGAAGATGAGGTAGCCCCACGGCACCGTGGCGGCAGCCGGTGCCGGGTCGAAGATTCCGGTCAGCACCTTCACCAGGAGGTAGGCGATGGTCGTGCCGATCACTGCCCCGCCCAGGACGCCGGCCACCACCATGGCCCGTGCCTCGGCGCCGAGGAAGCGGCCGCGCTGGCGTGCGGTCGCGCCCAGGGCCGCCAGCAGCACCAACGCCCTGCGACGCTCCACGATGCCACCCAGGAGCGCCAGGCTCGAGCACGCCAGTGCCAGCAGCACACCGAAGCCCAGCTCGAGCCGGGACAGCCCCGACAGGTCGGTACCGGCGAGCCCGGCGGCGCTTGTCACCCCGGCCGCCGATGCCGAGATGTCCTGGACCCGAGCTCCCGAGGTCGCGGACAGCTGTGCGCGCAGAGCAGCAGCGGTGGCGCCAGGGGTCTTGGAGGTGACCAGGAAGGTGCCGACGGCGTCGGAGCCGGTCTGCTGGGTCACGTAGTCGGCGTTCGCGACGATGAAGCTGTCCTTGGGTGCAGTGGGCCACTCGGTGACCTGCCCCACGACGTGGAAGTCGATGGGGCGGTAGGCGTGGTCGGCACCGCTCTGCAACCGGATCCGGATGAGGTCTCCCGGGTGCAGCTGGTAGTCGTGCAGCGTCTCGGCGGAGAGAAGGACTCCGTCCGGGGTGCCCTGCAGGGCGGCGAGGGTCTCGGCGATGGTGGAACCCGGTACGAAGGCGTCCTGGAGGGGACCGACCCGGGCGAAGGTCTTGGCCTGGACGCCGTAGAGGTCCTGCAGGTCCGGGCCGACGTAGCCGAAGCGATGCTGGAGTGGCTCCACTGCGCTGACTCCTGGTGCTCCGGCGATGGCGGCCCCGGCTGAAGGCCCCACTGCGGACCCGGGGGGTTCCACCACCGCGACGTCGCTCCCGACTGTGAGGGCCACGTCGAGCCGAGCCTGGGCGTCGTAGGTGGAGGTGAAGATCGCGGTGGAGACGGCCAGACCCAGCGCGACCGCGAGTCCCGCGGCACCACGGGCGATGACCCGGCGTCGTTGGCGAAGAGCCGCCGCCTCCAGCTCCGGCGCCGTGCCCGCCCCGCCGCGCGCCCAACGTCCGGTACGCCGGCTGGTCACCCAGGCCGTGATGCGCCAGACCAGCAGTGCCAGCCCGGGCCAGGCGAGGGCGGGCCCGGCGAGGGCCGCGTAGTTGACCTGCGTCTGCGGGATGCCCTCAGGTGCCAGCACGACCTGGTAGCCACTGCTGGCCGTCATCGCGAAGGAGATGGCGGCCCCCGTCAACAGGAGGAAGTCGAGGCCGGCGCGCAGCGGCCACGGTGTGCCGGTGCGTTCGCCTCGCGACGCCTCCGCTGCGACCCCGCTGCGTGATCCCCCGAAGGCCAGTCGCAGGACCGACCCTGCCTGGGTGGCCAGTGCCAGCAGCAGCCCGCTGAGGATGGCGGCGAGGGTCCAGCCAAGGGCCAGCTGTGTTCCCGACGGCAGGGCCAGGCGCACCGCGAGCAGAGCCAGCGGGACCCCGAGCGCTGCTCCCAGGACAGCGATGGCGACCGACTCTCCCGCGACGATGCGGACCACGTCGGGCACCGAGGCGCCACGAAGGCGCAGCAGGGCGATCTCACGACGTCGTCGGTCCGAGCGCAGGGACACCACGAGGCCAGCGACGACGGCGGCCAGCGCCAGCCCGGGGAGTCCGAGCAGCAGGAAGAGCAGGTTGGCGTAGTTGGCGTCCTCGCCGGCCAGGGTCAGCGCGGTCCCCAGGTTGTCTCCCACCAGAGCACCTCCGGCGACGGCTGCCTGGAAGTTGTTGGCTCGTCCTTGAACCGCGATCGCGGCGGTCTGGGGATCTGAGGGGAGTCCGGCGTGGACGAAGCCGACGTGGAGCTGGTGGACGACCGGGGTGTTCCCGACAACGGACCGGAACACTGCGGGTGGAACCAGGACCACGTTGTCCGGGGGTGCGCTGACACCTGCGCCGGGCGCCAGCCCGACCACCTGGAAGAACGAATCCTCGGCAGGCATGTCCACGATGCCGTCCACCGTCAGCGGGCGGGATCCGGACGCGGTGCGCACGGTGATCTGGCCACCGGGCTCGGTGGCCAGGTTGGCCGCGGTCTGCTGGAAGAGCATCGACCCAGTGGTGGCTCCCAGCAGATGTCTCAGCTCACCTGGAAAAGTCTTGGCGTAGGCCGGGGAGACCGACACGACGTACGCGTCACCGGTGCTGCGCGCACCTTGGGGACCGGTCGACCCCAGTGCCCTGACGTGGGCGAAGTCGACGCCCTCGATCGCACGGATGTCGGGCAGGGAGCGTACGTCCTTGCCTACCTTGGCGGCGTCCCCCTGCGGTGTGACCTGTACCTGCCAGTCCACCGGGACCGACGCGGCCGCGCGCACGGTCAGGGCCGCGTGGCTCTGGGTCACGAACGCGCCGAGCGAGGCGACGAAGGCGATCGTCAGGGCGATGCTCACCGCGGCGACGATCAGCTCGAGGGGGCGGCGTCGGAGGAGTCCGGTCAGCCATCGGGTAGTTCTCATCGGGTCCTCACGGTGTGGGAGAGGCTGCCGTCGACGACGGCGAGCTGCTGGTCGAACATCTCGGCCAGCTCTGGGTCGTGCGTGGCCAGCACCAGCGCCCCGCCGGTGGCAGCCACGCCTTCACGAAGGGCCAGGGCCGCTTCGTGGGCGTGGGCGCGGTCCAGGGCTCCGGTGGGTTCGTCGGCGAGGACGAGCCGGTGCGTTCCTGCCAACGCTCGGGCGATCGCCACCCGCTGCTGCTGTCCTCCGGAGAGCTGGGCGGGCAGTGCGTCGGCCAGGTCGTCCGCGGTGACCGCGGTCAGCGCGGCCAGGGCTCGCTCCTCTGCCGTGCTCTGCCCGGTGCCACGCAGGCGCAACGGAAGCGTGACGTTCTGCAGCGCTGTGAGCTCGGGCATCAGCGAGGGCGCCTGGAAGACCATGCCGATCTGGCCTCGTCGCCCGACGGTGTCGGCGGCCAGCCCGGGCCACCGCACCGTTCCTCGCGAGGGGGTGAGGAGCCCGGCGAGCACCAGCAGGAGCGTGGTCTTGCCACTGCCGGAACGGCCGGTGAGGGCCAGCTGCGAGCCTGCGGCGATGTCGAGGTCGATGTCGTGCAAGATCGGCGCCGCCGCATAGCTCAGGCCCAGCGAGCGTGCCGAGACGAGCGTCGTCTCCTCCCCGGCGCTCATGCGGATCGCCGGTTCGCCACATCGCTGACGACCCGGCCGTCCAGGAGCTCGACGACGCGGTCGGCAGCGGCGGCCACCCCGGGGGAGTGGGTGACGAGCAAGGTGGCGCCGTCGGGCGGTTGCAGCTCCCGGATCAGGCGCAGGAGCACGGCCTCCTCGGTCGTACTCACCTCGGCGGTCGGTTCGTCGGCGAGCAGGAGCCGTGGCCCTCCGGCCAGGGCGACCGCCAGGTTGGCTCGAGCCGTCTCTCCACCGGACAGGGTCGAGGGCCGCGAACCGGAGCGGTCCGCGAGCTGGACGCTGGCCAGCAACGAGTCCAGCTCGGTGGTCGAGGACCTGTGCTCGCGGAAGGACGCCGCGAGGCGGAGGTTGTCCAACAGGTCGAGATGCTCGACGAGGCCACTGGCCTGCGTCAGCACGCCGATCAGCTCGCCGCGCATCCGGGCCTGCACGGTCGCGGTCTCGTGGCTGAGCCGGCGGCCCGCCACCCGGACGGAGCCACCGTCGGGATCATCCAGGCCGGCCAGCAGGTTGAGCAGGGTGGACTTGCCGGACCCCGAGGGGCCCACCACCGCGACGACCTCACCGGGGAGCAGGGTCAGGGAGACGTCACGCAGCGCAGCGATCTCCTCTCCACCCCGCCGGAAGAAGCGGTGCAGCCCGTCGGCGTCGAGAACCGGCTCAGGGTGGGGGACAGGGTGTCGGGTGTGGTCAACCAGCCTGGCCTTCATCGGATGGTCAGGCTCTGCGACATCGTGCGGTAGGCGTCCACGTTGTCGGCGCCGACCGGCCCGTAGAGATTTATCCGAACCAGTCGTCCGTTGCTGTAGACGGCGTACTCCTCGACCTCGTCACGGAAGACCTTGCCGGTCACCTGGTCGGGTTCGGAGTTGCGCCGGAAGACGATGTGCACGCCCTTGCCCGCCGGGAGCGTGACCGCAGAGAGCTTGCGCAGCTCGAAGGCGGGCACCGACTGCTGAAGTCGGGGAACGTCGGTGGACCGGGCGCTGGCGACCGTGGGCGCCGCGGCGGCCTTCACGCTGTCCACCCTCACCCCGTTGAGCTTGTCGGTGAAGCGCACCTGCGTTCCGGCGCCGGTCTGGGCCCAGCCCTCCGGGTGCGTGAACGAGTAGCCACCGGGCGCGTTGTCGTACTTCACGAAGGCGAGGTTGTCGGGGATGTCGCCCGGAGGGTTCTTCTCCACCGGGACCGGTGCGACCTTGGGCGCCGCGGAGGCACCGGGGGCAGTGCTGGCGCTGGTCGAGGGCTGGGTGCTGGGGGCGGTCGCGGTGGGGCTCGTCGCGCCACAGGCGGTCACCCCTGCCGCGAGGAGCAACGAGACGACGACGAGTGGCCCACGTGCGGAGACGGGGGAGGCTGAGATCTTCATGTCCCCAGCGTGGTGGGCCGATGATGAGACCACGGTGAGAGCCGGTACGCCGCCGCAGAAGCTCAGCTGACGCCGTCGGCGAGGGGCAGGGTGATGACGATCCGAGCCCCCGGTCGGGCATCCTCGATGCTCAGGCTCCCGTCGTGGAGCCTGACGACTTCGTCGACGATCGCGAGGCCGAGACCGACGCCGCCCGTGGCACGGGTACGGGTGTCGTCCAACCGGGTGAAGCGTTCGCGCACCCGGTCCCGATCGGCTTCGGGGATGCCGGGCCCGTCGTCCTCGACGACGAGAACGACGTGGGAGTCGCTGGTTCGCAGACGGATGGTGATGCCGGTGGTTGCGTAGCGAGCGGCGTTGTCGAGCACGTTGCGCACCGCACGAGCGAGCTGCCCCCTGTCCCCGCTCACCTGTCCGGCCGAGACCGCTGAGGCGTCGAGGGTGACGACAGCGTGCTGCTTCACCAGGGCGATCTCGTCGAGCACGATGTCGTCGAGGTCGAGCTGCTCCCGAAAATGAC
The DNA here is from genome assembly GCA_046595715.1 of Marmoricola sp. Classification (GTDB taxonomy): domain Bacteria; phylum Actinomycetota; class Actinomycetes; order Propionibacteriales; family Nocardioidaceae; genus Marmoricola. The sequence goes on along the minus strand of JBKJON010000507.1, from coordinate 1,654 downwards.
GTGGCTCGGCGTCGATCCGCGCCAGGGCGAGCAGATCGTCGACCAGCTGCGTCAGCCGCACCGACTCCATCGAGAGCGTGGTCGCCGTGCCGGCTCCGCTCACATGGTCGGCGACCTCGGACATGGACCGGATCGCGGCGACGGGGCTGCGCAGCTCGTGGGCGGCGTCCGCGACGAACTGACGCTGCCGGGTCAGTGCCTGGTCGCGGCGCTCGAGCAGGTCGTTGAGGGTCGTCCCCAGTGCCTGCAGCTCGTCGCCGGTGCCGGGGACCTCGAGCCGGCGGTGGAGGTCGGTGAGGGAGATGTCCTCTGCCTGGAGCCGAAGCGTCTCGACCGGTTTCAGGGCACGTCCGGCGAAGATCCATGTCAGGCCGGCGAAGACCAGTGCGAGGACCGGAACTCCGAGCGCGAGCGTGCCGGCGAGCTCGGCCGTGCTCTGGTCGACCTCCGCGAGCGGTAGCGCCACGTAGACGACGTGGCCTCGATCTGCCGTGGACACGGCGGCCACGCGGTAGCTCGCGCCGTCGAGGGCCGCCACCGCGACGGTGCTCGCCACGGGTGGCTCTCCCGGTGGGGTCACCGGCACCCGGAAGGCGAGCGGTTCGCCGTCGATGGCAGAGGATGAGGCGATGACGTGTTTTGACCCGTCGGTGATCTGCACCACGGAGACGCCGGCGGAGGTGGGGATGCGCGGTGGCCTCCCTTGCGAGGACGTGGAGGCAAGGTCGGCGGCCTCGCGGCGTACGGCCGTGTCGGTGCTGGTGCGCAGGGCGGTGTCCACCCTCCAGACCAGCACGGCGGCGGCTGCGGCCAGCATCATCAGGATGACCAGGGCCGCCGCCGCGGTCAGCCGTGTCCTCAGGGACAAGCTGCCGTGAGTGGTGCGCATGCTCAGCCTCCGTCGCCGCTCAGCCGATACCCGATGCCCCGGACTGTGCCGATGGAACGACGGCCGAACGGTGCGTCGACCTTGCGCCGCAGGTACCCGATGTAGACCTCGACGATGTTGGAGTCGCCCTCGAAGTTCTCGTCCCACACGCCGGCCAGGATCTCGGTCTTGGTCATCACCTCGTCGGGATGGGTGGCGAGGAACTCGAGCACGGCGAACTCCTTGGGGGTCAGGGCGATGGCTGTCCCGGCGCGAGTGCAGGTCCTTGCTGCTGGGTCGATGACCAGGTCACCGGCAGTGAGCTGCGCCGGCCGCGCACGGACACCTCGGCGCTGGAGCGCGCGCACCCGGGCCAGCAGCACGACGAAGCTGAACGGTTTCACCAGGTAGTCGTCGGCTCCCAGGTCCAGGGCATCGGCCACGTCGTACTCACCGTCCTTCGCGGTCAGCATGAGAATCGGTGCCCATACCTGGGCGGCTCGGGTGCGCTTCAGCACCTCGTAGCCGGACAGGCCGGGCAGCATCACATCGAGGACGATGACGTCGTACGGCGTGCTGGTGGCCTTCCACAGGCCCTCGACCCCGTCCGCGGCCACGTCCACAGCCATCCCTTCGGCCGCCAGGCCGCGCTTGAGAGCCTCCAGGATCGCGGGCTCGTCGTCGACCACCAGCACTCGAGTCAACCCGTGCTCCGCTCTTGTCACCCCAGGGTCTTCCCTGGGGTGACAAGAGCGGAGCACCGGTTGACTCGAGTGCTGGTGGTCG
>JBKJON010000433.1:0-3258 GCA_046595715.1 Marmoricola sp. | reverse complement strand
AGAACGCCTCGGCGCCGAGGCGTTCGGCCCCCGGCGGGTAGGTGCCGGCACGCGAGTAGAGCATTCGCAGCAGGTTGGAGAGCGTCGTGATGGTGCCGACCGTCGACCGCGAGCTCGGTGCTCCGCGGCGCTGCTGCAGCGCCACGGCCGGTGGCAGCCCGGTGATCTCCTGGACGTGGGGTGCGCCCACCTGCTGCAGCAGCCGTCGCGCGTACGGCGCTACCGACTCGAAGTAGCGGCGCTGTGCCTCGGCGTACAGCGTGCCGAACGCGAGCGAGGACTTGCCGGACCCGGACACCCCCGTGAAGGCGACCATGGCGTCGCGGGGAAGGTCGACGTCGACGTTGCGGAGGTTGTTCTCGGTGGCGCCCCGGACGTGGACGAAGCTGTCGTTCGGGTCGTAGGTCACCCGGGGTCCGTACCCCGGCAGCGCGATCGAACGCCTGCCGGGACCAGGCGACCCGTCAGGCCGACACCCACGAGATGGCGGTCGCCAGGATCGCGTTCTGGTCGGCGAACCCCGCCACCGCGAGCCTCACCCCCCATCACGTGGGCGCCCGTCCTCACTGCCCCGGTCGTCTGCTGCGGTGGTGCTCCACGATCTCGGTGAAGTGACGAGCTTTGACCTCTCGGGCGCTGATGACCGTGGTGGGGCCCTCCGGACTCGCGACCGTCGCTCGCCAGCTGGGTGAGCCGGTCCTGGTGCCGAGGTCGACGCGGGTGTCCGGGGCGCGGAGATCATACGTCTCCTCGCGATCCCCGCGGGACACACCTCGAGGATGCCGTCGCGGATGGAGACGACCGTGGGCTTCCAGCTCGCCAGCCCCCACCCGGCCGCGGCAGCAAGCAGGCCCAGGCAGAGCACCAGGACGAACCCGCCGGTGTCCGGGTCGGGGGCGACCAGGAACAGCGTGATCACGGCCGCCACGGAGACAACGACGAGGAGCGCGCCGAGGGCGTAGTTCCGAAGGTCGGAGGGGCTGTACTCCACGAAGCTGGGGATCTCCGAGCGCTCCTGCCCGGGTGAGGGTTCGGGCTCGGGTTCGGGGGCCGGTTCGGGTGCGGTTTCTGGCTCCGGTTCGGGCTCGGGTTCTGGGGCCATCTCGGTGGGCGCTGGCGTGGAGGTGTGCTCGTGGACCGTGCCGTCCTCGTCCACCATCGTGCCGTCGGCGTAGTGGTAGAGCCAGCCGGTGAATCCCTGGCCGTCCGCGGGCTCGTGGTGGACCCAACCCTCGTCGACCTGTCCGCAGCCGGTCCGTCGATCTGCTCGTCGACCGGCTCGTCGACCGGCTCGTCGACCGGCTCGGCGGGCGCGGGAGCCTCAGCGGGCGGCGTACGCCCCCGCAAGCGCGACAGCAGACCGGGGCGTTCGAAGGGCTTCTCGCCGGGCGGCTTGGCCACGACTGCTCCTCTGCTCTCAGGCGCCCGGAACCTACGGCGACCCTGGCGGCCCGGTCAACGTGCAGGACCAGGTCGGCCCGAGTCGGGACAGCCTCGCAGGACCACCCAAGGCGACGGCCTGGACCACCACGCGCGAGCGCCCGGGCGCCCCGAAAGGAACTGATGGGGAGCCGTGGCTAGCGTTTTGCCCGAAGGTTGGTACGCTTCTCGTGCAGGGTGCAAGTTCCAGCGGTTACACAACGCTTGTTGGAGTTTGTGATCCAACGGCGTTTCTTCTCTTTGCTACATGGCTTGCGAGGCGGGACGGCGTATCACCCGCACTCTGCGGAGGCCGCCGAAGTGGCGGTCTCACGCCATCAGTAACAGGAGATCTAGAGACATGGCACAAGGCACCGTGAAGTGGTTCAACGCCGAGAAGGGCTTCGGCTTCATCGCCCAGGAGAACGGCGGAGACGACGTCTTCGTTCACTACTCGGCCATCCAGTCGCAGGGCTACAAGTCCCTCGACGAGAACCAGAAGGTCGAGTTCGACGTCACGCAGGGCCCCAAGGGCCCGCAGGCTGAGAACGTTCGCGCCGTCTGAGGCATCACCAGACAGTAAGGAAAGCCCCGGCCGGAAACGGCTGGGGCTTTTCTTTTGTCCACTCCGCCCGACCACCGCGGAGTACGTTGAAACGCCACATCGGTGTCCACATAGTGGCTTCCAGGCCGAGCGGGGCGGATAGTAGTCCTTGAGTCACGCAGCAGAGCAACGAGGAAAGGGCATGACGCACGTGGATCCGTTTGACGTCCGCCTCGAGGACAGTGAGCTCCTCGACGAAGTCGAGCTGACGGCCAACCTCATCGTGGCCGCGAACCAGTCCGAGGTGCACATGTCCCTCCTCCAGATCGACCAGATCCTCGGAGTCATGCCGGAGCCGCGCGAGGGCCACTGACCTGAACGCCTCGCCCTGGACCCCCGGTGAGTGCGGTCGCGGAGGTGTCCTGTGTAGTTCACTAGGCGTGCGACGCACGCCTAGTTACGCGTGCGGGGTGTGCACGTCCTAGCATGTGCAGCGTTCTGATCCTCCTCATCAGGAGTTAACCCGTGGCCTTCAGCTTCAAGCCTGTGGACAGTGTTTTCTACGATCTCTTCACCACGTCGGCGACCAATCTCGTCGACGGAGCCCGGATTCTCGCGGAGATGCTGGGGGAGTCCGCCGACCGGGAAGCCATCGCTGCGCGGATGCGGGACGCGGAGCACCAGGCCGACGAGACGACCCACGAGATCGCGAAGCGGGTCAACTCGACCTTCGTCACTCCGTTCGACCGCGAGGACATCTACGCGCTGGCCTCGAGCCTCGATGACGTCATGGACTTCATGGAGGAGGCCGTCGACCTGGTCCTGCTCTACGAGGTCAGCGAGCTGCCGAGCGGCGTCACCGAGCAGATCGAGGTCATCCAGCGCTGTGCCGAGCTGACGGCGGACTCGATGCCCCGGCTCCAGAGCATGAAAGACCTCGAGGAGTACTGGATCGAGATCAACCGGTTGGAGAACACCGGTGACAAGAGCTACCGCCGGATGCTGGCGAAGCTCTTCAGCGGTCAGTACGAAGCCCTTGAGGTGATGAAGCTCAAGGACATCGTCGACTCGCTCGAGTCCGCGATCGACGCCTTCGAGCGGGTCGCGAACATCATCGAGCAGATCCACGCCAAGGAGTCCTGACCGGTGGATCTCGCCATCGTCGTCGCGGTGGTGGTCGTCGCCCTGGCGTTCGACTACACCAACGGATTCCACGACGCAGCGAACGCGATCGCGACCTCGGTCTCCACGCGAGCCCTGACCCCGCGGATCGCCCTCGTCCTGGCCGCGGTGAT
>JBKJON010000405.1:0-3818 GCA_046595715.1 Marmoricola sp. | reverse complement strand
GGGCTCGGGCTCGCGGGGAGAGGCGTCGGCGAGCACCATCGAGGAGAGCGAGACGGTGGCGTCGAGCAGCACCTGGGGGATCGGTACGCCGGCCGAGACGGCGCGGGTCACGTCGCTGACCGTGCACGTCGCCGCGGACACGTCGCGGGCGACCTAGTGCACGAGGTCGGCGGCGGTCTCGGGTTCGGTCAGCGCCCGGACGAACAGCCTGCCCGTCTTCATGCTCGAGCCCTGGCCCCAGGCGGCACAGCGCACCGCCACGCGGCAACGGACCGGCGGCGTTGTCGATCGCCGGTCTCATCGCCTCGGCCAGCATCTGCTGGGTGCGGTCACCCCGCGGGCCGGTGAGCAGGAGATCACCGATGTTCTCGAGCGTGATCACGTCGTCGGCAACCGGCAGCAGCCACCACTGGCCGATCCGGTGGCGATCGCCACCGGGACACCGAGGCCGAACCCGAACCCGAAGCCGAAGACCACCATCAGGTTGAGCTCGCGCTGGCCGAGGTCGCGCAAGATCCGCACCACCTGCGCCGGGTTCTTCTGGAAGTGGTCGATCACCATGATCTTGGGGTCGAGGAGCTGGTCGATGTGCTCACCGATCTCGTCGTTCACGGTGCCTACGACGCCCGGCAGCTGGGCCTGGACACGGCCGATGACGGACTGGCGCCCGCGGAGAGGGAGGTCGCGCCACAGGTCTGGGGACTCACGACGCAGGATCGGCTCGATCATGGCCGGCATCTGCGGCTCGAAGACCCGCACGATGTGCTCGGCGATCCCGTCGGGCTCCAGCTGCTGGTGGAACTCCATCGGCGTACCGAGCTTGGCGATCGCCTTGTCGACGGCGATGCTGCCCATCTTCGCTGCCCGTGCCGGCACGATCCCCTGCCACCCGATCCGCCCTGAAGGATGCCGGGGACCTCCTGGAGCTTGCGCGGCAGGACGCGGGAGAGCTGGCGCATGCCGGGAACGGCGACCCCCCGGAAGCGCACCGGCGAGAACAGCATGACCAGGCCGGTCCAGTTGATCAGGAACCCGACGACGCCGGTGAACAGCGGGACGGAGAGGAGGTGCAGCCAGTCGACGTGCTGGAAGCACCAGTCGATCGGCAGGGCCATCGCTCACCTGTCCTCCGCCGGCCCGGCAGAGGGTCGCTGGGAACAACGGCTGAGCAGCCCAGAGGTCACTGAGACCCCGCGCACGCCATCACCCCGTCCGGAGATGCCGGCCGAGCGGTCAGCCCAGGTCGCCGAAGCGGCGGATCGGGCCCGGAGGACGCAGCGCCGGCAGGTTGGGCCGTCGCTCCTTGAGTGAGAGGAGCGTCGACTCGAGAGCGGCCCGCAGCTCGGCCGCCTGACTGCGCAGCTCCTGGTTGCGGGCACGCAGCGCGGCGACCTGGTGCTCGAGCTCGAGGATGCGGCGCACGCCCTCGAGACCGATGCCCGAACCGGTGAGCTCGGCCACCTCACGCAGGAGCTCGATGTCGCGCAGGGAGTAGCGACGACCGCCGCCGCCCGTGCGCCCGGGAGAGACCAGGCCTGCGCGGTCGTACTGGCGCAGCGTCTGGGGGTGCAGGCCCGTCAGCTCAGCGGCCACGCTGATGACGTAGACGGGCACGGTCGGCCCGGGGACGCGCCCGCCGCGCCCCTGGCCACCCGGGTCACGGACCGGCATCAGGCACCGCCCTGGAACAGTCGCGCCCGGGGGTCGTGGCCCTTGCGGGACTCACGGTAGGCCGACACCGCGGCTCGCGTGGCGTCGTCGAGCTGCGTCGGCACCTGCACCTCGACGGTGACCAACAGGTCGCCCTTGGTCCCGTCCTTGCGGGGAGCACCGCGGCCGCGCACGCGCATCGACCGGCCGTTGGGCGTGCCCGGAGGGATCCGCAGGGTGACCGGCGACCCACCCAGGGTCGGCACCTTGATCTCGGCGCCCAGCGCCGCCTCGTCGAAGCTGACCGGCACCTCGAGCGTCAGGTTGTCGCCCTTGCGGCCGAAGAGCCGGTGATGGCGCACGTGGACGGAGACGAAGAGGTCACCGTTGGACCCGCCGTTCTCGCCGGCCGCGCCCTTGCCCCGGAGCCTGATGCGCTGGCCGTCCTTGACCCCGGCGGGGATCCGCGCGGAGATCGTGCGGCTGGACAGGCCGCGGCCCGAGCCGTGGCAGGTGGGGCAGGCCGCGTCGTAGACCAGCTGGCGGCCATGGCACTCCGGGCAGGTCTCGTTCATCGAGAACCCGCCACCCACCGAGCTCACCACCGCCCCGGCACCGTCACAGGTCGAGCAGACGTGGGGACGGGTGCCGGGCTTGCCGCCCGTGCCGGAGCAGGTCGGACAGGGTGCGTCCGAGCTCAGGCGCAGGCTGATGGTGGTGCCCTCCATCGCGTCGGCGAAGTCGATGGTGCTGTCGGTCTCCAGGTCCGCTCCGCGTGCGGGGCGCGCGGCCTGCGATCGTCCGCCGAACCCGCCGCCTCCACCACTGCTGCGGTTGAAGAGGTCGCCGAACAGGTCGGAGACGTCGAAGCCGCCGGGTCCCCCGGTCCGCTGCCCACCACCACCGAAGCCGGTCGGGAAGCCGCCACCACCGAAGCCGCCGGCGCCGGCCCCCGCGAACATCGATCGCGTCTCGTCGTACTTCTTGCGCTTCTCGGTGTCACCGACGACGTCGTAGGCCTCAGCGACCTGCTTGAACCGGTCCTCCGCCGCCCTGTCACCCGGGTGTCCGTCAGGGTGGTTCTCACGGGCCAGCTTGCGGTAGGCCTTCTTGATGGCCGCCTGGTCGGCGTCCTTGGCCACCCCGAGGACCTTGTAGAAGTCCTTGTTGGCCCAGTCAGCGTTGTTCATCCCGCACCCCTCCTCCCGGGTGTCGTGCCATCTCGGTGATCAGTTCTCAGGATCCAGCACGGTGACCTTCGCGGCGCGTACGACGCGGTCACCGATCCGGTATCCCGCCTGGGCGACCACGTCGACCACGGTGGTGGTGACGTCCCGCGAGAGGCCGTGCATCAACGCCTCGTGGACGTTGGGGTCGAACTCGTCGCCCTTGGCTCCGAACTTGGTCAGCCCCAGTGTCGCCACGGTGCGGTCCAGCGAGTCCGCGACGGCCTTGAACCCGCCCTCGAGCTCGCCGTGCTCACGCGCGCGATCGATGTCGTCGAGCACCGGCAGCATCCCGCTGAGCACCGAGAAGGTCGCGTTCTGCTTGACCAGCTCGCGGTCACGCTCGACGCGACGCTTGTAGTTCAAGAACTCGGCCTGGATCCGCTGCAGGTCGAGCGTGCGCTCGGCGAGTGCTGTCTGGGCCAGGATCAGCTCGTCACTGGCGGCGAAGTCACCCTCGGCGCCCGGCGTCTCCTCGACCTCGGACTCGTTGGCCATCTCGGCCGCCTCGTCGCCGAAGCTGCCCGACCGGTCCGGGTGGACCTCGGGGTCACCGCCGGGGCGCCGCCCCGGGCGGGGAGCCGCAGCTTCCTGCGACTCCCCTCCTGGAACGGTCTCCTCGGAGAACCCGTCGGGTGTGGCGGTCACTTGGACTCCCCGTTCTCACCCTCCGCGCTGCTCGAGGAACCGTCCTCGTCCACGATCTCGGCGTCGACGACGTCGTCGTCATCGGAACCGCCAGCGGCCTCACCAGACGGGGCGCTGTCGGCGGCTGCTGCCGCCTCGCTCGCCGCGTAGATGGCGGCGCCCATCTTCTGGCTCGACTCACCGAGCTTGGAGATCGCGGCCGTGAAGGCGTCGTTCTCGGTCTCGGGGTCCTCGAGCAGCTTCTTCAGCGCGTCGACGTCGGCCTGAACCTCGGTCTTGTCGTTCTCGGGCAGC
>JBKJON010000362.1:0-3681 GCA_046595715.1 Marmoricola sp. | reverse complement strand
TGGTTGCCGAGCTGGTGGCCGGGGTCCAGCGCGATCGTCACGCCGCTCAGCGGCGTGGTGCTCGCTGCGGCGCGCACCACAGCACGAGGCGCCTCCGGTGACACGGCGGCCGAGGTGCCGGCCAGGGCCGTGCCGACGAGCGTCGCGACCAGCAGGAGCACGAGGCTCCGCAGGAGGGGGCTCATGACGTACGACCGGGGGCGACAAGCTTCCGAGACCAGTTCACGAGCGACCATCGTAGTGACTGCCGACACCTTCGGGGTCCGATCACCGCGGCGGGAGCCCCGCAGCCACCCGCTGTGGTCGGCCGAGGGGGCCACGGACGATAGACTGACCCGTCGCGACGGCGTGCTCTGCCCCCGTCGTACTCCCACACTCGTCGAAGAAATGGTTGGCATGTCCACGCCTCACGCTCAGCAGTCGGCCCGCACCGATCTCCGCAACGTCGCCATCGTCGCGCACGTCGACCACGGCAAGACCACGCTGGTCGACAAGATGCTCTGGCAGGGCGGCGCCTTCGGCGAGCACCAGCACGTCGACGAGCGCGCCATGGACTCCGGTGACCCCGAGCGCGAGAAGGGCATCACGATCCTCGCGAAGAACACCGCGATCCACTACGCCGGCCCGTCGGCCGGCGGCAAGCCGATGACCATCAACATCATCGACACCCCGGGCCACGCCGACTTCGGGGGCGAGGTCGAGCGCGGCCTGTCCATGGTCGACGGCATCGTGCTGCTCGTGGACGCCTCCGAGGGTCCGCTCCCCCAGACCCGCTTCGTGCTGCGCAAGGCCCTCACCGCCCACATGCCCGTCGTGTTGGTGGTCAACAAGACCGACCGTGGCGACGCGCGCATCGCCGAGGTCGTCGACGAGACCTACGAGCTCTTCATGGACCTCCTCGACGAGTCGCACAGCCAGGACGCGCTCGACTTCCCCGTCGTCTACGCCAGCGCTCGCGCCGGCAAGGCCTCGCTGGAGGCCCCCGAGAACGGCTCGGTGCCCGACTCCGAGGACCTCGAGCCGCTGTTCAAGACGATCCTCGAGACCATCCCGGCGCCCCGCTACACCGAGGGCGCCCCGCTCCAGGCCCACGTCACCAACCTCGACGCCAGCCCCTTCCTCGGCCGGCTCGCGCTGGTGCGGGTGCACGAGGGCACGCTGAAGAAGAACCAGACCGTGGCCTGGATGCGCACCGACGGCACCGTCAAGAACGTCAAGATCACCGAGCTGCTCGTCACCGAGGCGCTCGAGCGCAAGCCCGGCGAGTCGGCCGGCCCCGGTGACATCGTCGCCATCGCCGGCATCCCCGACATCATGATCGGCGAGACCCTGGCCGACGCGGAGAACCCGGTCGCGCTGCCGCTGATCCAGGTCGACGAGCCCGCCATCTCCATGACGATCGGCATCAACACCTCGCCGCTCGCCGGTCGCGGCCCGACCAAGAACACCAAGGTCACCGCCCGCCTGGTCAAGGACCGCCTCGACAAGGAGCTGGTCGGCAACGTCTCGCTCAAGATCCTCGACACCGAGCGTCCCGACGCCTGGGAGGTCCAGGGCCGTGGCGAGCTGGCGCTGGCGATCCTCGTCGAGCAGATGCGTCGCGAGGGCTTCGAGCTCACCGTCGGCAAGCCGCAGGTGGTCACTCGCGAGATCAACGGCAAGGTCCACGAGCCGGTCGAGCGCCTGACGATCGACGCACCGGAGGAGTACCTCGGCACGATCACCCAGCTGATGGCCGTCCGCAAGGGCCGCATGGAGCAGATGACCAACCACGGCACCGGCTGGGTTCGGATGGAGTTCCTGGTCCCCGCTCGCGGACTGATCGGCTTCCGCACCGAGTTCCTCACCGACACCCGCGGCACCGGCATCGCGCACCACGTCTTCGAGGGCTACGAGCCGTGGGCCGGCGAGATCAAGTCCCGCTCACAGGGCTCCCTCGTGGCAGACCGCACCGGCGTCGTCACGGGATATGCCATGACGAACCTGCAGGAGCGCGGCGTCCTGTTCGTCGAGCCGACCACCGACGTCTACGAGGGCATGATCGTCGGTGAGAACTCGCGCGCCGACGACATGGACGTGAACATCACCCGCGAGAAGAAGCAGACCAACGTCCGCTCCGCCACCTCGGACAACTTCGAGAAGCTGATCCCCCCGAAGAAGCTGAGCCTGGAGCAGTCCCTGGAGTTCTGCCGCGAGGACGAGTGCGTCGAGGTCACCCCCGACTACGTCCGGATCCGCAAGGTCGTGCTGATGGCCGGCGAGCGCGGCCGGAGCGCGGCGAGGGCCCGCCGCGCCTGAATGGTCGAGCCGAAGGACTATCAGCTCGCCGGGCCCAGGCTTCGCTTAGGCGGCGTCGCAGCGCGGGCACCAGCGAACTGATAGTCCTTGTGGTTCCAGCGCGGCGCTGACCGTCGCCAGCACGTAGTCCTGTTCGAACATGGCGTGCTTCCACGCGAACCGCAGCACCAGGTGTCCCTCGCCGAGGAAGGCGTTGTAGCGCTCGATGTCACGGTTCAGCGCCGCGGGGTCAGAGTGGAACTCGAACGAGCCCGCCTCGACGACCAGCCGCCGTCCGCGCTCGACCAGGTCGGCCCGGCCGAGGTTGCCGATCCAGACCTGCGGCTCGAACAGGGCGCCCGGAACAGAGATGAGGATGGCGCGGAGCACCGACTCGAACGGATTGGCCGCCCGTGCGTCGCCGAGCTCGATGACCCGGTAGGCCCGCGACCGACCGTTCCTCGGTAGTCGCTCACAGGCCAGGAGCAGCTCGGTCTTCGTCACCCCGGCACGCAGTGCTGAGTCCACCACCGCCAGAGCTGCGTCGAAGGGCAGCAACCGGGCGCAGTCGAGGACGGTCCGCACCTTGGAGCTGACTCCGTCGGCCAGCTCTTCGGGGGTGACTCCACCCCAACGGAGGTCGATGCCCCGCCGGCGACGCGGGGCGACCTTGCGGCCACGAGGGACCACGACCTGCGGCTGGTCCGGAGGCAGCTTGACCTTCCACTCCCAGTGCCGGGCAGCCGACAACAGACAGGCGGCGCCCGAGACAGCCACCGCGGCCGCCCGGTGCTCGTCGACGTCGGGCAACGAGTAGTGCCCCCGCCTGATCCGGATCGCGCTCCCGTCCTTCAGCGCGGTGAGAAGCTGACGCCGTGTGACCACGCTACGCAAGACCGAGGTGGAGGCGATGCCTCCGGCTTCCAGCAGTGCCTGCGCGACGTCCATGGCGACACCTCACCGTGATGGCCCGGATGCCGCAACCGGCAATCCACAGGTCTGTCCCCCGCGCGCTGCGTGCGCAAGGACTGGCAGTTCGCGCGGGTGCCACGTCACTCCCTCGCGGGGGCCAGCAAAGGACCAGCGGACTGATAGTCCTTCGGTCCTCACTCCTCCAGCACGAGGCGCGCCAGCTGCCTCAGCTCGGGGGTGAGGGCCGGTTCGTGGACCTGGGTCTCGGTGGAGGCGTAGCGGAAGCGGTAGACGTAGCGGTCGGGTCGCGCGTCACCGGCGGCCACGGCCCCGAAGTCGATGTGCTGGACGAGGTCGCGCACCTCGGGCACCCGCGGGTCGTCGGAGTCGAGGTGGACGACCCCCTCCTTGGTGAGTCCGGCGAACCCCCCGGTTCGCGCGACCTCCACGGAGGTGACGACGCCGAGCGGGGATTGCGCCACCGGCGCACTC
>JBKJON010000032.1:0-7926 GCA_046595715.1 Marmoricola sp. | reverse complement strand
GGGCGATGCCGGCGGGGTCGGGGAGTAGGAGGTCTGCCAGTTGGCCGACTCTCCACCACCGGACAGCTTCTTGGCCGCGGCACCGGCGACGCCGACCACGACCGCGAGGAGCAGCAGCTTGCGCTTCTTGCCCTTCTTCTTCACCGGCTCGCCCTTGAGCGCCGCAGCCGCGTTGGCGCTGCGCTCGCGGGTCTCCTCGGCGATCAGGGCAGCCTGGGCACGAGCGTCGCTGACGCCCTGCTGGACCACTGGCAGCACTTCGGAGCGGAACCGATCACGAGCCGACTCCACGTGCGGCGCGAGCTGGTCGCGCGCGTCCTGCAGGTGCGGCGCGAGCTGGTCGCGGGCCTCGGTCAGCCGGGGGGCGAGCTGGTCCCGAGCCTCGGTGAGGCGTGGGCCGATCTGTTCGCGTGCGTCGGCGAGGCGCGGCGCCAGCTCGTCGCGGGCCCTCTCCACGTGGGGGGCGATGGCGTCGGTGAGGTCGTTGGCCAGGCTCTGGGCCTGCTCGACGAACTTCTCCTTGCGGCTCTTGGCAAACATGGGTTGTGGAACTCCCTCTGTCGTTGGGGGCTGGCTCTGCTGGTGGGGGTCGTCGGGCGGTTCCACGCGGGAACCCCCTCGATCATGCCCGTCCGGGAGCCTGAATTAAACCCGTGTCAGTTCGCGGGCAGTGGGGTACGACGCTCCGCGCACCCCTTGAGCGACGGGGGCTGGGGGGCGCTGGGGTCGCGTGGGAGGATCGTCGCCGAAGCGCGCTGAGCGCAGACACCGGAGAAAGGCAGTACATGTCCGACCTCAAGGCCACGATGAAGACCACCCGTGGCGACATTGTCATCAACCTGTTCCCCAATCACGCCCCGGCGACGGTGGAGAACTTCACCGGCCTCGCCGAGGGCACCAAGGACTACACCGACGACTCAGGTCGTTCTGGTGAGCCCTTCTACAACGGCCTCGGCTTCCACCGCGTGATCGAGGGCTTCATGCTGCAGGGCGGCTGCCCCCTCGGCACCGGCACCGGCGGGCCGGGCTACAAGTTCAAGGACGAGTTCCACCCCGAGCTGCAGTTCGACCGCCCCTACCTGCTCGCGATGGCCAACGCCGGCCCGGGCACCAACGGCTCGCAGTTCTTCATCACCGTCGGCAAGACCCCGCACCTGAACCGCCGCCACACGATCTTCGGTGAGGTGGCCGACCAGGCCGGGCGTGACGTGGTCGACGCGATCGCCACCACCGCGACCGCAGCCGGCGACCGTCCGGTCGAGCCGGTCCTCATCGAGACGGTGGAGATCGAGCGCGGGTGACCACCCCCCCGGTGGGTGGGCAGGAAGGGACGGCGAACGTCCCGGACGTCCCGCCCACCTGCTACCGCCACCCCGATCGCGAGACGTGGATCAGGTGTCAGCGCTGTGAGCGGTCGATCTGCCCCGACTGCATGACGTCGGCCTCGGTCGGGTTCCAGTGCCCCCACTGCGTCAAGGAGGGCAACCGAGGGTCGCGCCAGCTCAGGACGCCGTACGGCGGGCAGCGGGTCGCCGACCCGCGGATCACGACCTTCGTCCTGATCGGGATCAACGTCGTGGTGTGGATGGCCATCCAGGCGAACGGTGGGGCTCGTAGCGCCCTGCTCTACGCCTTGGCGCTGACGCCCGACTACACCGGTCGTTCCCTGCCGGGTGGTGGCCGGGTGCTGGTCGAGGGGGTCGCACAGGGGTCCTGGTGGCAGGTGGGCACGTCGCTGTTCACCCACGTGGAGCCGCTGCACATCGGCTTCAACATGCTGGCCCTCTACTTCCTCGGCCCGATGCTCGAGAACGTCCTGGGCCGGTGGCGGTTCTTGGCGCTCTACCTCGCGTCCGGGATGGCGGGATCGGCCGCAGTGATGGTGTTGTCGAACTCCTACGGACCCACGCTCGGCGCCTCCGGAGCGATCTTCGGACTGATGGGGGCCCTCGCCGTGATCGCGTTGAAGGTGCGAGGGCAGGTGCAGTCGATCCTGATGTGGATCGGCCTCAACCTGGTGCTCACCTTCACGATCAGCGGCATCTCCTGGCAGGGCCACATCGGCGGCCTCGTCGGAGGTGCGGCCCTGGGTGCCGCCATGGTCTACGCCCCGCGCGAGCGCCGATCCCTGCTGCAGTGGAGCGCCGTGGCGCTGGTGCTGCTGGTGTCAGTGGGACTGATCGTGGTCAAGGCGCTCTCGCTCGGCGCCTCGAGCCTGGTGTGAGTCGGCCCCTGGGTGGGTGGGGTACCCGGTCGGGCCGACACACGAACTACAGAAAATGACAGCGTTGGAAGTTGTCCACAGCTGTGCATAACCCTGTGGAGAACTACACGGGTGTAAGTAGCCCGCCGGAGGAGGTCCGGTCAGGTCGCGCCGGCTACTCCCACTTCGTGGCGAAGGTGAAGCCGACCGCCATGAAGCCGATCCCCACGAGCAGGTTGTACTGGTCGAGGTCCTTCATCACCGGGATCGGCCCGTCCTGGCCGGCGAAGTAGAACACCACGATCCAGATCAGCCCGATCAGGAAGCATCCGAGCATCCCGATCACCACACCGCGGCCGCGACCGAGCGGAGTCAGCTTGTGTGCCGCCACCGTCAGACCGACGAAGATCAGGCCGAAGCCGATCGCGAAGTTCCACCGCGCCAGATCGGCCATCCACGGCAGCGGGTTGGAGGGCTTCTTGCCCACGCCGGGGATGGCGGTCGCAGCGTCCTTGGCGTAGTTGAGGTAGACCGCCATCCATACGATGCCCGCGACGACCAGCAACGCGGCGATGGCGGTGCGGACGACCGAGGTCTGGTACCCACTGGAGATGGCAGTGGGCTTGTGCGCGGATGGCTTGGACACGGTCGATCTCCTTGAGGCGTCGGGCACGAGCTCGTCGGCTAGCGTAGTCAAGCCAGGACCGATCGAGAGGAGGCGCCCCGTTGAGCACCCACCGTCATCGTGAGTGGCACGTGTGGCGACTCGTCGCCGTCGTGGTGTTCGTCGTGGCCGGGATCCTCTTCGTGACGAGCAGTCTCGCGTCCGGCGGGCTCGACCTCCGGGCCTCGAGCGTGACCGACCTGGACACCGTCGTACGCCAGGAGCGGCAGCGCACCGACAACCTCCAGCAGCGGGTCTCCCAGCTGACCCGTGAGGTCGACACCCTGGGCAAGTCGGTGCTCGACTCACAGGTGATCGAGCTGCAGGACCAGGTCGACGCGCTGCGTGGCCCGGCCGGCTTCGAGGAGGTGCACGGACCTGCCATGACGGTCGTCCTCAGCGACGCGCCGAAGGACGAGGTGGGCCGGGTCGGGAAAGACGGCAAGGTCCCCGACGAGCGGCAGCTCGTGGTCCACCAGCAGGACATCCAGGCCGTGGTCAACGCGCTCTGGGCGGGCGGGGCCGAGGCGATGACGCTCCAGGGTCAACGGGTGGTCAGCACCACCGGCATCAAGTGTGTCGGCAACACCGTCGTCATCCATGGCGTTCCCTACGCGCCGCCCTACCGGGTCAGCGCGATCGGCGACCTCGACTCGCTCCAGCTCAGCCTCGACACGAGCGACTACGTCGCGGGCTACCTCACCTACGTCGCGGACTACAACCTCGGCTACGAGGTGAGCACGAAGGTCGACCTCGTCATGCCCGCCTACGACGGCAGCACCGACCTGACCTACGCGAAGGCCGGCACCACGCCTGAGACCCCCCGGGACTGAGCCCGGGCTGGTTCTACGGGCTCGTCTGCGGGCTGGGCGAGGCCGACGGTGGCGCTGAGGACGGAGGCGGCTCCGGGGGCGGCGGCGCCTCGTAGGTGGAGACCACGATCGTCACGGTGCTGTCCTTGTCGAGGCGCTGACCGGCGGCGGGGCTCTGCTGGAGGACCTCGCCCTTCTTCGACTCGGTCGAGGAGTCGGTGACGCGGCTGACCTTGAAGCCGGCGTCCTCGATGAGCTTGGTCGCCTCACGCTCGGTCTTGCCGACCACGTTCGGGACGGTCTCGGGCCCGTCGGACCAGAACAGCGTCACCTTCGAGCCGTCCGCCACCGCGGTGCCGGCCGGCGGCTGCATCTCGACGACCTCGTCCTGGGGGTCGTCGACGTCGCGCTGGGTGAGGACCACGCGCAGGCCCTGGCTGCGCAGCTGATCGGCGGCATCGTTCTTGTTCTGACCCACGACGTCGGGCAGCTTCACCTCGGGTTTGCCCTCGGAGACCACGAAGTCGACCTTGTCCTCGGCGTCGACGAGATCTCCGGCCCGAGGGTCCTGCGAGATGACCCGCCCCTTGGCGACCTCGTCGCTGGCCGCGGTGCTCACCGTGCCGACCACGAGCCCGCTGTCGCGGATCGTGCGCTCCGCGGTGTTCTGGGTGAGGCCGGTGATCGTGGGCACGGACTGCTTCTTCGGTGCCGCCTCGAAGAGTCGGGGACCGAAGAGCAGGGCGGCCGCGATCAGGGCCACCAGGAGCAGGACCAGCAGGATGATCGGTCCACGGCGGCTGCGCTGGGGTTCGTCGTCCCCTGCCCCTTCGCTCACCACACTGGTCACCCGGGTGGCATCGTCGGACGGCGGGAAGGCGGCGGGAGGTACGGCGGCGACCGCGGGCGCCTGGACCGGCTTGCCCGCGAGGTGGCGGTCGATGTCGGCCTTCATCGCCGCGGCGCTGGCGTAGCGGTCCCCGACGTTCTTGGCCAGGGCCTTCATCACGATCGCGTCGAGCGCGGGCGTCAGGTCCTCGTCGTGGGTCGACGGCGGCTGGGCCAGCTCACGCACGTGCTGGTAGGCGACCGAGACCGGGCTGTCACCGACGAACGGCGGCCGACCGGTGAGGAGCTCGTAGAGCAGGCAACCGGTGGAGTAGACGTCGGAGCGCGAGTCGACGGTCTCGCCGCGGGCCTGCTCGGGGGAGAGGTATTGCGCCGTCCCGACGACAGCGGCCGTCTGCGTCATCGTGCTCGAGGCGTCCGAGACGGCGCGGGCGATGCCGAAGTCCATCACCTTCACGTCGCCCGACGGTGTGAGCATGACGTTCCCCGGCTTGATGTCGCGGTGGATGATGCCGGCCCGGTGGCTGTAGTCGAGGGCAGCGAGCACGCCCGAGGTGAGCTCGAGGGCCCGCTCCGGCAGGATCTTGCGGCCGTCGCGGATGATCTCGCGCAGCGTGCGGCCGGCGACGTACTCCATCACGATGTAGGGCTGGGCGACGTTGCTGCCGTCGGTCGACATCTCCTCACCGGTGTCGTAGACCGAGACGATCGCCGGGTGGTTCAGGGACGCCGCGGACTGGGCCTCGCGGCGGAACCGTGCCTGGAACGTGGCGTCACTGGCCAGGTCGGTGCGCAGTCGCTTGATCGCGACCGTGCGGCCCAACCGCACGTCGACGCCCTTGCGGACCTCGGCCATGCCACCGCGTCCGAGGAGCTCTCCCACCTCGTAGCGGCCACCGATCCGGTGCGGCTCAGTCATCGCTGGTTCAGTTCCCCTTCGGGCTCGGCTTGACGCTGGGCGAGACCTTGCCCTGGGTGGTCTCCGGGGCGCTCCCCTGGGCGGGCGCGCTCGCGCCGGCCTTCCCGGGATTCTCAGTCTTGACCGGTTTGTCGGCCTTTGGGCTCTGCGCCGCGCCGGGGTCGGAGTTTTCGGTGGGCTGGTCGGCGGGGTTAGAGGTCTGGGGGTCTGCCGGCTTGGTCTGCCCCCCGCCGTTGTCGTTGCCGTTCCCGCCGTTGCCGGGCTTCTCGGCCGGTGCCTCACCCCAGGCCTGGACGGTGATGGTCGCGCCTTTCTCGACGTTGCCGGAGGGGCTCACGTCGGCGACGATGTCGACCTCTTCGTCACCGGGGTTGTCCTTGGTCGTGACGGTGGTCTTGAAGCCCTGTTCGCGCAGGTCGGCCACGACCTCCTCGACCGGTTCACCGACGTAGTCCGCCCGTCGCACGCGGATCGTGCCGTCACCGGCCGGCGGGGAGGTGTTGGTGCCGGGCTCGGTGGCCGCACCGGTGTCGTCGGTCCACGGGTGCGCGACCAGGAGGGCCACCACGACCAGCAACGCCAGCAGTCCTGCGGCGTACAGCGGCCAGCGAGAGCTCTTCGCCTCCGTGGTGGTGCGGACCGCCTGCGGTTCGACGACCTGCGGCGCGAGCGGCGGCTCGAGGAGCGGGGCCGCCGTCGCGGCCAGCACCCGCGTCTCCTCGGGCGCCGGGACCGGCACGGGAACCGGTGGCGGCACCGGCACGGCGCCGTCGGCAGCCCCGCGCAGGGCGGCGGCGATCGCGGCGCCGTCGGCGTACCTCTCCGAGGGCTTCTTGGCCAGGGCGGTCATCACCACCGTGGCGAGCGCGGGTGGCACGGTGTCGGGCAGCGGAGGCACGTCCTGCTGGATCTGGGCCAACGCCGTCGCGATGGGGGTGTCGGCGACGAACGGACGGCGTCCGCTGAGGGTCTCGAACAGGACGACACCGAGGGCGTAGACGTCACTGGCAGCCGTGGCGGAGTCGCCGCGGGCCTGCTCGGGGGAGAGGTACTGGGGAGTGCCGAGGATCTGGCCGGTCTGGGTGAAGGCCACCGAGCCGGTCGCCCGGGCGATGCCGAAGTCGGTGATCTTGACCCGGCCGTCCGGGGTGACGAGCAGGTTGGCCGGCTTCACGTCGCGGTGGCCGACGCCGGCGGCGTGCGCGACCGCCAACGCCTCAGCGACCTGGAGCCCGAGGAGGCGCGCCTGCTCCGGGTCGATCGGCTGTCCGTTGGCGAGGAGGTCGGAGAGCGGCTTCCCGTCGACCAGCTCCATCACCAGGTAGGGGGTGTTGCCCTCGCGCAGGAGCCCGTAGTCGAAGACGGCAGCGATCCCGGGGTGGTGCAGACCGGCCGCGTGCCGGGCCTCGGCGGCGAAACGTGCACGGAAGGTGGGGTCGTCGGCGTACTCGCTCTTGAGGATCTTGACCGCGACCTGGCGGCCCAGCACCGTGTCGGTGGCGCGCCAGACCTCCCCCATGCCGCCGGCGGCGATGCGCTCACCGCGCTCGTAGCGCTCACCCGAGACCGGGTCGAGGCCGTCATCGGCCTGGGTCTCGGGGATGTCGGCGGGTCCGTCGGTCACTTCCCGATCACCGCCTCCATGACCGCCTTCGCGATCGGCGCGGCCAGGCCGCTGCCCGAGATCTGGTCACGGGCGACGCCCGCGTCCTGGACGAGCACGGCGACCGCGACGGTGGGAGTCTCGGCGGGGGCGAAGGAGACGAACCAGGCGTACGGCGGCCGGCTAGGTGCGCTCTGGGCGGTGCCGGTCTTGCCGGCGACCTGCACGCCCGGGATCTGGGCGGTCTTGCCCGTGCCGTTCTCGACCACGGAGACCATCATCTGGCGCAGGTCACGCGAGGCCGACGAGCGCATGGCGGGCTGGTCCGGCATCGGCTTGGGGTCGGTCTTGCCGATCACGTCGAGCTTCGGCGACTTGATCTCGTCGATCAGGTAGGGCTTCATCACCACGCCGTCGTTGGCGATGCCGGCGCCGACCATGGCCATCTGTAGCGGGGTGGCAGCCACGTCGAACTGACCAATGGCGGACAGCGCGGTCTGCGGCGCGTCCGGGGCCTTGGGGAACCGGCTCAGCGCCTGGCGGGTCAGGGCGTCGTCGAGGTCGTTGAAGCTGCGCTTGCCCCAGCCGAACTTCTCGGCCGTGGCCCGGATGGCGTCGTCGCCGACCTTCATGCCGACGTCGCCGAAGGAGACGTTGCAGGAGACCTCGAGGGCCCGGGTGAAGGTGATCTTGTCGCCACCACAGGATCCACGGCTCTCGTTGACCAGGTCTTTCGAGGTCAGCGGCAGGTCGAGGGTCGCACCACCGGGCACCATCGTGTCGGGGGTGTACTTGCCTGAATCGAGTGCCGCGGCTGCGGTGACGAGCTTGAACGTCGACCCCGGGGGCAGCACCTCCTCGATGGCCCGGTTGTTC